>JAHDDA010000029.1 GCA_020629595.1 Chitinophagales bacterium | reverse complement strand
TCCCTCATAAACTATTATACTATGGCTACAAGATTTTTTCTCCTGTTACTATTTTTTAACATAACTATACTTATGGCTAAGCCAATTGATTTGAAATATACTGTTTCAATACCAGAACCTCATACGCATTACGCTGAGGTTGAAATGGAGTTTAATAATACTGATAAAGATGATTTTGTAGAACTTAAAATGGCTGTCTGGACACCAGGTTCTTATTTGGTGCGTGAATTTTCTAAAAGCGTAGAAGCTTTTGAAGTTACAGATGGCAAAGGAAAACCGCTTAATTTTAAAAAGACTAGGAAAAATGTTTGGACTGTTGAAACCAACGGAGCTAAAAAGATAAAAGCTAAATATTTGGTTTATGCCTTTGAATTGACTGTGCGTACTAGTTTTATTGATGCCGATATGGCTTATATGAATGGAACTAGTATTTTTATGTGGGTGGAAGGTCACCAAGATGAAAAAGTTGCTATTGAATATAAAGTACCCAATGAATGGAAAGATATTGCATTGGCTTTACCAACTAATGGAAGTCAATGGAAAAGAACTGCTGAAAACTACGATATTTTGGTAGATTCGCCAGTGGCAATTGGAAACCACGATACTTATGAATTTACTGCACAAGGTATTCCGCATAAAATTGCTATGATAGGCGAGGGGAATTATGATATTGAACAGATTAAAAAAGACTTCATCAAAATTGCCGATGTTACCACTGAATTATACAAAGAAAATCCGCTTAAAGAATATACTTATATAGTTTTAAATACGGCAAGTACTTATGGAGGTTTAGAACATTTACATTCTACTAGTTTAATATATCCTCGTTGGAATTACCAACCTTATGGAAGTTATGTTCGTTTTGTGAGTTTAGCATTACACGAATATTTTCACCTTTGGAATGTAAAACGTGCAAGACCAATTGCTTTAGGCCCATTTGATTATGAAAATGAAACTTATACTAACCTGCTTTGGGTTGCCGAAGGTTTTACTAGTTATTACGATGAATATTTATTACAACGTGCTGGCATAATTGATGAAGAAGGTTATTTTTCTATGTTGGAAAATGTTTTTAATACCTTAGAAAGTGCAGAAGGAAGAAAAGTACAAAGTTTAAGTGAAGCCAGTTTTGATGCTTGGATTAAATTTTATCGCAAAAATGAAAATTCTAATAATTGCTGTATTTCTTATTATGGGAAAGGAGCAATAATTGCCTTTATGTTAGATGCTGAAATTCGTTCTGCATCTAAAGGAAAGAATAGCTTAGATGATGCAATAAGGTTTTTATATAACGAATATTACAAAAAACTTAATAGAGGTTTTACTGAGCAAGAAGTGCAACAAGCTATTGAAAAATATGCAGGAAAATCAATGGATGATTTCTTTGCAAAATATATAAATGGTACAGAAGAAATAGATTACGATAAGTTTTTGGGCGTTTATGGTTTACAAACTAAAAATGTAAACAAAGGAGCTTCGCCATTTGTAGGTTGCCGCACTGAATATGATGATGGCAAGTTAATTATTAAAAGCCTAACACGAGATGCAGCAGCTTATAAAACTGGCTTAAATGTAAATGATGAAATTATTGCCATTGATGGTTACAGAGTAAAAGACGATATTGGCAGTATTGTAAAACGTTATAATGCTGGTGAAACAGTAACTTTTACCATTGCACGTGATGGAAAGTTAAGAACTTTTGATATTACGCTTGGAACAAACAAAAGTAAGCGTTTACAAATTGAAAAAGTACCAAACCCAAGTGCTGAACAAAAAGCACGATACAAAGAATGGTTGGGAACAAGATTTTAAAACAAGAAGCCAGATTGATGAATTTTCAATCTGGCTTTTTTAGTTAAACAATAATCATATTCATATTAGAACTGCTTAAAAAGTTTTGGGTAAAACTACGAGAAAAGAAGTTTTTTATTCCCTTTCTTTTTTGGTGATCAATAATGTATAAGTTGTTGTCTTCATATTTTTTTACGTATTTTACAAATGTTTCATCAATAGAGTGTAAAGGCAATCTATCGAAATAAAAAACGCCTTCTTCTTCAAATTCACTACCAAAATGAGCAAGCATTTTTCTTTCTATTTTTGCTAAATTATAAACAGTTAAATTTTTTATATAATTATAGCCATCTTCATCTTTAACTAAGCCAATTAATTTAAAATCTTTACTGAATAAATTTTCTACTTTTGGCAAAACTAAAATTGGAATGTCAAGCTTTTCAATTAGTTGTTTAACCTTACTTTTTCTAAAAAATTGTTCAAATGAATCTCGCACTTTAGGAGTTAAAACCAGTAAGTCATAACTTTTTGAATCAATTTGTTTGGTAATATTTTTTATAAAGTCTCCTTCTTCTAAAAAAGTATTAATTTCACTTTCTTTTGCTAAATGCTCAAAAACTTCAGTTTCAATTTCTTTGCGAATTTTTTGTATTACTTCTATCTGGGTAAATTGTTCATCTTCAATTATTACAGCCTCAGAATAAGGCATTATTTTTCCAGATATTACAGGTAATTCATAAGAGTGAAAAATGTCTATCTCTACTTTTTTTACATCGTAAAGTTTTAAAAAGTTAATAATTTTTGAAGCAATAGTTTTTACTCGCACATCTGTATCTACAGCTACAAGCAAGCTAAATATGTTGTTATTGTTAATCATCTTTAAAAATTTAAGTGTGAAAGAAAAATGAGGAGGAGATTTAGTTTTTTTAATAGTAGTCTTCTAAAAAAGTTTCTGGTAATACCAACATTGCAGTTTTTGCATAGTACGATAAAATTTTAGTGTAACTTTTCTCTATTAGCTCCTTAAAAAAGCCTCTTTTATGAGTATGCATTACTACTAAACTTACATTTTCTTTATCAATGTATTTAAGTATTCCCGATTCAAAGTAAAGTTCGTTTTCTACCTTGAAACTAATTAGTGTATTGCTATTGTTTACACTTTTATCGTAAAACTCAAACATAGCCAACTCATTCATTTGTTTAGCAGCAACATAGTTATCGCTAAGATTAAGGTTCAAAGCAGTAATATTACAGTTGAAATCAGCGAACCATTTTTTTGAAAAATTTACAGATTCTTTACTCAAATCACTAAAATCTATTGGTATAACCACGTTTGAGAATAATTCATCTAAGTTTGAATTTAACGGTATGCCAATTACTGGACAATTTGCATTTTCCATAATTTCAGCAGTTAGGCTACCAAAAATTTTAATTCTACCAGCACCAGTATTTCCCATTACAATAAGATTGTAATTGTTTTCTGAAATTTCATCCAGCAAGGTTAATTTTGCTACACCTGCAATGGTTTTAAACTCATAGTGTACCTTACTAAGTTGCTCAATTAAATTTAAGTCTGATCGAATTAATTCATTAAAAAACTCTCTTGTGCTTTTGGCTCTTTCGTCTAAATATTCATTGATATTTAATTCGTTTACTTGAGTTTTATAAACAGGAACATCGTAAATATTTAAGATTTTTACTGCAAGTTTTTTCTTTTGGGCTATGATTAATCCAGCTCGTAAAGCGTGAATTGATGTAGCCGAAAAATCGATTGGAATTAATATAGTTTTCATAATTTAATGTTTTGGAAATGAAAGAATAATAGTTTCACCTTTTCTAAAAATTTCTGTTATCAAGTTAGTTTTAGTGTTTTGGGAATTGACATTTCTAAAAGTCATAGATAAAATTCCGTTTCCTTCTTTGCTAGCATATTCTGTAATGGCTTCAGGAATTGGTTTTATGCTTTTATCGAAGTAAAATTCCTTAGTGGCTAACTTTTGGAATGCAACCGCTTTAAATATTGTATGATTCTGAATGCGTTTTTTGTTATCATTATCGCTTACTTCTAAAGCGTGATAAAAATCTACCTCAATTGGACTAATCTTGTTTAGATTTTCAAAAAAATCAAGAATTTCTAAATCTAACTCTTCAAAATCTTCGCAAAATACAAAGTGGTTTACCGCTTTATTATGTTGGTTTACAGGAACGGTAATAACAGGACATTTTGCATTGTTTATTACTGATTCTGAAATGCTACCAATTATTTTTTTAGTAAAGTTGTTTTGTCCTCTTGCACCAATTACTATTAAGTCGTATTCTTCAGATAATTTTTCAATTATTAGACTTGGGTTTCCAAAACTCAAGTAAGCGTTTATTACTAATGCTACATCTTTAAATTCCTCCTTATGTAAAACACTTTGTTTAAATATTTCAAATTGTTCGTTATGCTTCGAAGAAATGTTTGGATTAATCAAATCAAAATCATCTGAGTTGGAAAACTCTTCTTTTTCGATGTGAATTAGGGTAATTTCTGCCTTGAATTTTAATGCAAATTTTACTGCTATTTGAAAAGCGTGTAAGGCATTAATTGTGAAATCTGTTGGAACTAAAATTTTCATAATTGTAATTTTTAAGGTTAAATATTTTAGGCTACTTTTTGTACTTTATTAATAATATTATTGCTATTTTTTAACTTGTTAAAGCAACTTGGGCATTTAGCAATTAGTAGAGGAATTTCGCTATTAATATCCATTAATTTCTCTGTGAAACTGCCAATCATAAAAGTGTTAAAAGCCGATTTTCCATGAGAGCAGAGAATGATTAAATCACTCTGTTGTGTTTGAGCAATATTGTAAGCTAAAAAAGCTCCTCTATAATCAAGATTCATCTCAAATTGAGGTTTTATATCTACATTGTCTATATCAAAGTTGCTGATATATCTATTGTAAGTTTGTGTAGCAAAACCTATGACTTTTGGCTCATAAATATTGTTATAATGTGCATTGTGTCCAAAAGCAGGAAGGTCATAAATATAAAGAGCAGTAATTTTGGAATTGGCTTCCTTTGCAATTTCAATAGCCAATTGTGTTGATTTTTGTGAAAAAGCTGAAAAGTCAATTGGATTCAATATTTTTTCAATTTTTTCAATTCCTTTTTCTGGAATAAATAAAACACTACATCTACTATTTCGGCATAGATTTTTTGCATTTAATCCGCCTCCTTCTATTCTCTTTTTCCCTACAATTAGTAAGTCAATTTCTTCTACAACAATGTTTTTAAATATATTTTCGGTTACAGCCCCTTCTATTACAATAAATTCACAATTGTAATTTTGAAAATTTTGGAAATTTTTTAAAACACTTTCTTTAATCTGTTTTTCTAATTTTACCTTAAAAAGTTCTCCTTCTTCATCTGTGATATCAAAGCTGGTAAAATGTGGGTGCATTGCATTTTTATGCACGTGAATAAAACAAATTTTTTCTGGTTTAATAAAATCACACAAATAATCTAATTGCTTTAATATTATTGTATCCATTGCAGTAAGGTCTAAGCCAATCATTATTTTTTTAAGTGTATTCATATTGTTTAATTTTGTTAATTCAAATTTAGAATTGTAGAATAGTAGAATTTCTGATTGAGGTCAGTTGTAAATATGATTCTACTCAGTAATTGATATGATTAAAATCAAAACATAATAAAATGGTAGAAAGGAGCATACTTAGTTTTATTGAAAGTGCAGAAGTACCAATAATTTTATGTAATAAATTGAACGAGATTCAATATTTGAATGCTGCATTTGAAAAAGAGTTTCAGCTTTTAAATGATGAGTGTTTTGGAAAAAAATTATTTAATTATCTCAAAAAAACGGATAATCAAGATACAAGAAAATACCTGATAGTTAAAAATGAAACAGAAAGTATTGAGGTTAAATGTGTTTTTAATAATTCAGAGTACGGAAATTGGATTCTTTTAAAGAGAAATTCTATAAAAGACTATCAATTAAAACTTGAAGCAATAATAAATGCAGCTGTTGATGGTATTATTATTATAAATAAAAAAGGGATAATAGAAGAAATAAATCCTGCTGGTGCTAAAGTTTTTGGATATACCAAAGAAGAAGTAGTTGGTGAAAATGTAAGGATGTTAATGCCACAACCACACCATTCAAAGCATAATCAATATATTAGCAACTATGTAAATACTGGGGTAAAAAAAATAATAGGAGTTGGTAGAGAAGTATGGGGAAAGAAAAAAAATGGTGATTTGTTTCCTTTTAAGTTAGGTATAAGTGAAGTAAAGTTAAATGATCGTATAATTTTTGCTGGAATCATCCACGATTTAAGTGATAGAGTTCGTGCAGAAGAAACTGCCGTTGCTTTGAAAAAAGAACAACAATTAAATGAGTTAAAATCTAGATTTGTTTCTTTGGCTTCACACGAGTTTAGAACGCCTTTAAGTACAATAGCTTCTTCTTTATCATTAATTGAAAGCTACGAAGCCCCTGAATATATTGAAAAAAGAAACAAACATATAAATAGGATTTACTCCAATATTCAATCACTCACCAATATTTTAGATGACTTTTTATCTATAAGTAAACTTGAAGAAGGAAAAGTTGAGAATATACCTGTTTCTTTTAATCTTAAAAAATTTATAGAAGAAGTTATCGAGGAAGTAAAAGTGCTTGATAAAGAAAATCACAATTTTGTTTTTGATTATAAAGGCGAAGAATTAGTAGAATTAGATAAAAAGCTCTTGAATAATATATTATTAAATTTATTGAGTAATGCTATTAAATACTCCAATAAACAAACTAACATTGCTATTTCGGCTAAAGTAAGTAGTAAAATTTCCATAATTGTTAAAGATGAAGGAATTGGAATACCTGCTATTGAGCAAAACCAGTTGTTTGAAAGATTTTTTAGAGCTAAAAATGTATCAAACATTCAAGGAACAGGATTAGGACTTAATATTGTAAAAAAATATACGGAACTTATGAATGGTTCAATAAGTTTTATAAGTAAAGAAAACGAAGGTTCAACCTTTACATTAAAGTTTGCATCATTACCAAAAAATTAAGAAATTTGAAAAAACTATTACTAATAGAAGATAACGAAGAGTTAAGAGAAAATACTTCAGAAATTTTAGAACTTGCAGGTTATGAAGTATTTGAGGCAGAAAATGGCAAAGTTGGCGTTGAGCAAGCATTAACGCACATTCCAGATTTAATAATTTGTGATATTATGATGCCAGAATTAGATGGTTATGAAGTTTTACACCTTTTATCTAAAAACCCTAAAACAGCTGTTATTCCATTTATATTTTTAACTGCTAAATCAGAAAAAACAGACTTTAGAAGAGGTATGAGTTTAGGAGCAGATGATTATATTACTAAACCATACAAAAAATTAGACTTACTTGAAACTATTGAAAAACGCCTATTAAGAATTAACAACTTACGGCTAAGTGAAAATGTAGCACCAAAAAATAGATTACAATCATTTTTAGACGCTGGAATTTCAAAAAAACTTCAAAAATCTATTAACGAACAGCAGGTTTTACATTATAGAAGTAAGCAAGTGGTTTATATGGAAGGAGAAAGCCCAAGAAAATTATATTTTTTAAAAAATGGTAAGTTAAAAGATTATAGAACAAATGATTTTGGTAAAGAACTAATAGTCAATATTTATAAAGAAGGAGATTTTTTTGGTTACCAAGCCTTAATTAAGAATAAAAACTACGAGTCTTCGGTAATGGCACTAGATGACTGTGAAATTGTGGCGTTACCCAAGGATATATTTTTTGAGTTTTTATATTTCGATAGAGATGTATCTACACAGTTTATAAAATTACTTTCAAATCAACTTATTGAAAAAGAAGCCCAACTTATAGATTTGGCATATCAATCAGTGAGGGTTAGGGTAGCAAAAGCAATATTAACCCTTTTAGATAAAAATGAAGAAGATGAGTTGTTAAAGTACTCACGTGAAGATATTGCTAACTTAGTTGGAACATCTACTGAAACGGCTATTCGCACCATTTCAGATTTTAAAAAAGAAAAAATTATTGTTATTAATAAAGAAGGATTAAAAATTATTGACAAATTTGCCTTACAAGCTATTGCTGAAGACTGATTTACAAACATAGCAACGGCACTCTGCTTTCACGAATAAGTTTATCAATATTGCTTGAATAAAAGAAACTTTTAATTGGATTTCTACTAATTGTAGATACGCCTATTATTCCAATTTGGTGTTCTGTTAAAAGTGCATCTACACCGTTTTTTACAGATTTGGCAGGTAAAAAATGTACCTCATAATCAATTGGGTATTTTTTTATGATTGACTCAAAATCTTTGGTAGTTTCATTTATTAAAATACTTGGTTGGCTAAAAAAAGAACCATAGTCAATGGTTAAAAGGTGTATTTTTTCTAAGTTAAACTCAAGTAAAAATTCTAAATATGCGTTTAAATCTGCCTGGCTTGAGTATTCTAAACCAGTTACAAAAACAGCATTTTTAAAACTAATAGAAGTGTTATCTTTTTTTACAACAAGCACTTTTTCACCAAGTTCTCTAACAACTTTTTGAGTATTAGAACCAAGAAATAAGCTGTTTTCATTCGCTGAATTTCCATGTGAACCCATAACAATTAAATCAATAGGGTATTTTTCTGTAAACTTTTTAATTGTATTTTGAAGTTTTCCTGATTGCAAATGGATTTCACATTTAATTCCGTATTTTTCAACAAGTTGTTTTTGTTTAATAAGTTGATTATCTAAAGCACTATAAAGTCTGTTTTCAAATTCGTGCCAAAATCCACTCCCTAAATCTAATTGCTTATGATAATCAGAAGCTTCAAAACTATGAAACAAATGAATTGTATTTTGTATTGTTGCTACATTATTGGCACATAATTGAATAGCTGTTTCTATTGCTTTTTCTGAGTATATAGAAAAATCTGTTGGTACTAAAATTTTCATTTTTAAATTTTTTGTGAATCTTATCACAAACTTAACTTTCAGAAAATTTTGGTTTTATGAGATTAGTCATAAACAAATATGATTTATAACATACAATCTTTTAAATATAAAGTAAATACTTTAGCCTAAATAATCTGCATCAATATCATAATGATGCGTCATTAGGTTTTGCAAAGTATTTTCAATTGAATTTTTATTGTATAAAATTCCATAAATTGCATCAATAATTGGCGTATCTAAATTGTAATTTCTAGCTAATTTCCAAGCCATTTTGGTAGTTTTTACACCTTCGGCAACTTCATTCATACTGTCAATAATTTGTTCTAAAGAATCACCTTTTGCCAATCGGTTTCCAACAGTAAAATTCCTACTGCTTGAACTTGAGCAAGTTGCAATTATGTCTCCAATTCCTGCCAATCCAAGAAATGCTTGAGCATCTGAACCCATAGCTTTACTTAATTTTATCATTTCGCCTAAGCCACGAGTTATCATTAATGAACGGCAGTTTTCGCCAAATTGTAAACCACTAATCATTCCTGAAGAAAGTGCCAAAACATTTTTTAAAACCCCAGCAAGTTCTACCCCTAATACATCTTTACTCTCGTAAACCCTAAATCTATCACTTTTTAGCGCATTTTTTCCAGCTTCAATTACTTCGTTAAATTTTGAGGCAATTACAGTACCTGCGGGTAAATGTTGGCTTATTTCTTTTGCTAAATTTGGACCAGATAAAACACCAACTCTTACAACACAGCTTTCTTCAATTATTACCTCTGTCATAGTTCGTATTTGGCTGCGATCTATTTTATCTAGTTGCTCGGCATTGATGTTTTCGGCGTAATTTAAACCCTTGGTACAATGAATTAAAAAGTGCGATGGGCGTAAATATGGAGACATTGTCTCCATTAAGTTTCTGAAGTTTGCCGAATCTACTACAAGAAAAATTAAGGTGCATTTTTCACAAACTTGCTCTAAGTTAGTTGTTATTATAATGCTTTTATTTACTTTTTGTCCTCGGTTTTCTCTTGTTTGATCTATCTGTTCTTTAACTGCTTGTCGTCTTGTATATAAAAAAACTTCGTTGTTTTCAGCCAATAAATTACTCATTGCTGTTCCAAAACTTCCAGAGCCTATTACACCTACATTTTGTACACTCATTTCAAAAAATTTGATGTTAAAATAAATTACTTATTCCATAACCTGTCATTCTGTTATGGTAGAAATACAGTAATTTCATATCTTCTGATGAAACATTCCCATCTTTGGTGAGAAACAAGGTTTTTTTATTGTGGTAAATGCCTGCATTGTTCAAGCCGTATTTTACAAACCTATCTAAATTGCTATTCAAAATATAGGGTGAAAGCACTAATTTTCCTGCATCGTGCATTTCTATCATTTCATTTCTAAGTTTATCAATAACTTTCATAAAATGGTCATAAGGAATTATTCTATCTTCTTTTGGTAAACGAAGTAAGCCATATAAATCTAAGCGTTTGTGTCTTTTACGTAAAATTTCAAAAGCTGCATAAGTGCATAAATGACTGGTTAAAACTACATTTTCGCTTAAATATCTTTCAGAAACTTTAGAAGCTAACATTCTTGTATATTCAGAGGTTCGTTGATCATCTTGCGTTAACTTGCCAAAATTTGTAAAGTAATCTTTTATATCTATTTTTTTGCCTCCAATACCAATGCTTTCGCCTGTTTCTTTGTCAACTAAATTTCCTAAAATATCCATAGGTTTTCCAAAGTTTAAAGCCAAATTACTTTTGCTAGTAATTAGTTTTCTGAAGAAAGTAGCAAATTTTGTGGTACTTGGAATTGAATCTGTTCCTGTAAAATATTTCTCTTTTCCTCTAGCTTTTAAATATTGATCAATTAGTTGTGAAGCCTCTAAAACAAAATGATAACTTATTACTAGTGGAACTATAAATATTTTTTGATTAGCCGTTTCTTTAGAAATTGGATTGGTAAAGTTTAATTGTTGTGCATCAACAACAGTGCTTAATAATCCCAATTTTAGTTTACTCTCTAATTTGCCAGAACGAGATCGAGTACCTCCAGGGAAAAACAAAGTATGGCAACCTCTTTGAATGGTTAATTTTGAGTAGGTTTTTAAGGTTTCTAAGTAAAATGAATTTTTCTTTCTTCTATCTATTTTGTAAGCTCCAAGTCTGTTCATATAATAACCCATAATTCGGTTATTAAATAAATTTAAGCCAGCACCATACAAAAAAGCGGGTAAACCTATATAGTTTAACGCCCACCCAATTAAAACCGAATCTAAATTGCTATGATGTGTAGGTAGTAAAACAATAGTTCCTTTTGTTGCTAGTTTACGAATAGCATCTACTTCGCCCATCACGTGAATACGCTTACTAGCCTGATCTTGGGCATCATAATTTCCAAGTAAGCGAGTAGGGTTTAATAATCTATTAAACGCCTGTGCAGTTGCGGTTTCGGCAAAATCGTAAGTTTTCTCATTAAAATTTCCTAAAATTTCATAAGCATATTTTTCAACTATTGATTCAAATACGCTATTGTCTCTATTAGACGTTTGTAGTTGAGTACGCTTGTTTAGATTTTTTTTCAAACCATACCAAAATTCTTTTTCTTCTTTAGTATCTACCTTCCAAGGATTTTGTTTTAATCTTATATTTTCTAGATAAATTGCCTTTACCAATTCATCTTCTAATTGTTGTTTGTTCGGTGTTTTCAGTCTTATTTGTTCCAAACTACGTTCAATAAACAATTTGGCAAACTGCTCTTTTTCATTAGATAGTTTATAAATAGGCCAATCCTTTATATTGGGGACAACTCTTGTAAAATCTCTATTCCTACTCATCAATAGTAAATTTAAACAATGATATTTTAAATTAGCAAAAAGTAATGAGTTTTTTGAAAAGAGAAAATAAAAAAGGCTCACGATTTTTCAATCGTAAGCCTTTTACATAAGCTACTAAATAAATTCAAATAAAATTAAAAATTAACAGAATATTTTACCTGCCAGTTTCTTGGGGCTTCCATTAATCCTGGTCTTATTGCATAAAAATGATTCATTAAGTTCTCACCAATTATTCCTATTCTGTGATTTTCGTTAATGTTAAAGGTAACACGAGCATCCCAGCGTGCATGCCCATTTCTTTCTAATTCACCTTTATACCAACCATCCATTCCAGCTAAAATATCAATAAAAGGTTGATCAACTGCCTCCATTCTACTATTATAAAATAGCGTTGTTCCTACGGTAAGAAATTCATACGTTGATTCTAAATCTACCTTAAAAGTATGTTTAAAACGGTATTTTAATACATTGTAATCAACAGAAGATAAAGCCTGATTAAGCGAATCAAAGTTTTTAAATTCTGGTTGAGTAAAAGTATAACCCATTAATAAATTTGTTGGTAATAAATCAAATAAAGAACCTGTTCCTGCAACACTTACTTCTCCACCATATATTCTAGTGTCTCCAATATTTAATGAAATAAAGTCAGAAATTAAACTTTCGTTTCCAGTTGCATTTTCATACAAAACTCCTTCATACTCTAATGGAAGTTTAACTCCAGAAAACTCCATCATATCACTATATTCGGTATAAAAACCAGCCAAGTCAAAAAATCCAATCCAATCTCCTAGCTTGAAACCTTGCTTCAAGCCAATTTCAGCAGAAATACCAGTCTCTGGTACAATGTTAGGATTAGGTAGAATACTTAACGCCCAAAGTGGATTTTCTGGTGTTGCAAGATTTCCTAAGCCTGTTGTTACAAATTTTTCTGCAATGGTTGGAAAACGATAACCTTGACCAAATGAAGCTCTTAAATAAGTATAATCTGCAGCTTGATAATTTAATCCTAATCTAAAAACTGGTTTTGTTTGAGTAATGAAGTTATCATTATCAGGTACGATAGTTTTTGTTGAATCATTTGATTCTGAAATTAGGTATTGAACTTTGGTGTCATTAATTGAGTTTCTTTCTAATCTCATTCCAAACGAAACATTAAGTTTGTCAAAAAACTTTTTATCCAATTGACCATACAGAGCCGTATTACTAGATTTTAAAGAAGTATTTGCATCACCAGCATAAAGTTGAGTTCCTTCTCCAGTCCAAGAGTTTGTACCAGTAATACCAGCAGTTACGGTCATATTTTTATCATCCCAGTTTTTTTGGAATTGATACTCACCATAAACAAAATTAGAAATTAAATCTTGATTAGTTGTTGTTAGTAAAGATCTATGATAATAACGAGTAAGTATTTTGTGTCTTATTCCTTTATCGTTAATATAAGTCAAAAATGGATCTATTGTATAGGTTGAGATATTATTCACAGGACCTCCAACTAAATCCCAAGTTTCAAAATATTTTGTTTCATCAATTCTAAATTCATCTTGGTCTCTTGGTGTGTCTGGATTTGTGGGGTTGTTATCAGTGAAGTTTAGTAAAGCATCTAGCTCACTTGTGTTACCTCCCCATAAGAAGAAGGTTCTAGATTTTCTTGTAGAAAAATTAAAATTGCAACCAACAGATAAATTATCTGTAATTCTATATCTAGTATTTACATTAAACCTTGCTCTACGCTGAAATTCAGTTTCACGCCAAGTATCTCTTGAATATAAATTTCCACCCAATACTAAATCGAATTTTTTACCAATTTTTCTTTTGTGTAAAATACTAAAACCTGCTTGAGCTGGTCTTCTATCAACTAGCGAATCTTCCATTGAAAACAATCTTAACTTTGAATTTTCGCCATACCAAACATCTGAGCCAGATAATGTATCATTTGTGAAATTTGGTTTTTCATACATTCCACTAAAAACGCTAATTTTTGTTTCTGGTTCTGAAGTTGCGTAAGCAGTTCTAATATTTATAATACCATTCATAGCAGAAGAACCATATAAAGCAGAAGCCGCCCCTTTAATTACCTCAACTTGTGAAATATTTTCAACTGGAATA
>JAHDDA010000028.1:13099-13891 GCA_020629595.1 Chitinophagales bacterium | reverse complement strand
GGTTTTCCTTCTTGGTTTAGCTTTTGTTTACGTTCCATCATAAATTGCTGCATTGCCAAAGCTGCTTTAATGCTGTTTTCAATTGCCGTTTGTGGGTTTTCTTGTAAACCACCTGCCGCCATATAAGCATCGCCTATGGTTTTTATTTTTTCAAGTTCATATTTTCTAATTATTCTATCGAAAGCCGTAAAACATACATTCAATTCTTCTACTAATTCATTAGAAGTAAGTTTTTCTGAAAGAGCCGTAAAGCCTTTAAAATCAGTAAAAACAATGGTAACATTCTCTATTTGTTGTGCTTCTACTTTCCCCGAATCTTTTAACTCATTCGCAATTTCTTTGGGTAAAATATTATGTAGTAAGTTGTCTGTTTTTTCTCTTTCAATATCTAATTTTTCTTCGGTTTGATAAACAGCGAAACCAAAATAGCCACTAAACATTTGAACTAAAAATACACTAATTAAAATATTGCTTACCGATAAAAAAGTAACTGTAAGGTCTGGTAATTGGTAAACCGCTTGCTTTCCTACAATAAATTCATTAACGAATATTAAACAACTTACAGGAATAAAACCTATCAAGACCTTAACCCACGTTTTGCCTTTTGGTAAAAACATTGGAAGTATCGCACCAACCATCAAAAACAAGTAAAAACGTGTTTCTAAACCTGTTAAATATGTTGCATAAGTATTGTGTAACGATATTTCAATTGCTGGAAAAAGTAATCCTATAAAATATTGCTGCTTTAATACTAATAAAAAGCCGATTGCAAAAAATGAAATACTTAAAACA
>JAHDDA010000028.1:0-12990 GCA_020629595.1 Chitinophagales bacterium | reverse complement strand
CATAAAAAGCCAAAAGGTATGAACAAAAAAACCAATTGCCGACATTAATCTAAGTACAACATAATATCTTATTTTATTTATCGGAATATCCTTAGGTACTCGATTTATTATTTCTATGAGTTTAGCTATCAAGGGTTAAAGTTTACTTCAATGTTTCAAAGCAATACAATTTACAACTAAAAACTTGATTCTTGAAATTTACAAAGTACAGAACCGTAATAAAATCTACAAAACAAGCATTAATTTTTAGATATAAAAGATTATTGCCTTAAAACCAGCTTACTTTGTACACACAAAATATAAGAGTTACACAACAAATAGTATGTAATTCTGTTTCTACCTTGCCTACCCTTACCTATTTTTTTCAAAATAATTAATAATTTGATTTATAAAATGAAAAATTTTTATTCATTATCTATGCTCTTGTTTTTATGTTTTCTATTCTCATCTAATACCATTTTGGCTTGTCCTGAAATTTGTGTTGATAAAGAAGTTTACATTGATTGTGAGAATACCGCAGTTCAATTAGATGGAACTTGTTCTTCTGGAACAATTAGCGCCATTCAATGGACAACTAGTAATGGAAATATTATTGCGGGTGCAAATACCCTTACACCTACTGTTGATGCAGAAGGTACTTACACCCTAACTTTACAAGGAAATGGATGTACAGTTACAGCTACAACATTGGTTTCTAACAATTTAGATGTATTAAATTTTGAAGGAAATTTATCTTACAACCAAGCTCTAAGCGATATTTGGGGTTATACTGCTCCTAATGGCGATGAATATGCTTTAGTTGGAACATCAAATGGTGTTTCAATTGTTGATGTAAGTGATCCAGCAAATCCTGTTGAAGTGCAATTTGTTGATAGACAAGGTTTGTCATCTATTTGGTGGGATTTGAAAACTTGTGGCGAATATGCCTATTTCATCACTGAAGATTCAAACCCAGGCGGTTTACATATTATTGACTTGAGTAATTTACCCAATGCTGCACCACTATCTGTTACTCAGTTGGGCATAGGACTTAGAAATTCACACAATATTTTTATAGATGAAAATTGTATAGGATATATTTTTGGTGCTTCAAACGAAAATGCAAGTAATGGCACAGTAATTATAGACATTGCTGCCAATCCTACCGATCCACCAGTATTAGGAATTTATAACCAAGAGTATGTTCACGATGGTTTTGTACAAGACAATATATTATACTCTGCCGAAATATATGCAGGGCAACTAGCTATTATTGATGTTTCTAATCCTGCTAACCCAGTGGTTTTAGGAACAGTAACAACACCCACCAATTTTGCCCACCAAGTTTGGGTTACACCAGATAATACTACGGCTTTTGTTTTAGACGAAGTTGGTAATGCAGTGGTAGCCGTTTACGATGTTAGCAACCCAAGCAATATAACCTTATTAGACGCTTGGAACGATGGAACAGGAGCAATAATGCACAATGCTTTTTGGGTAGATGGTGGTTTTTTAACCGTTTCGCATTACACATCTGGCACAACTGTATTGGATGTTTCTGTACCAAATGTGGTTATTCCAGTTGGAAATTATGACACTTCACTTTCTTCTGGTGGAAGTTTTGATGGTCAATGGGGAAATTATCCATACTTTCCTTCTGGAACTTTAGTAGCCTCAGACCAAGAACAGGGATTATTTGTTTTCTCTACCAACTACATTCCAGCTTCACATATTGAAGGAACAATTACCGATGCTTGTACAGGTAGTAATATAGCCAATGCACAAATTGATATTCAAGGCGTTTCAGGCGAAGAAGTTACAACAAATGTTTCGGGCTATTACATTACAGGCGTAAAAGATTGTGGCACTTACAATATCACTATTTCTGCAAACGGATATACCACAGAAACAATAAGTTTTGCTTTAAACTCAGATGAAATAAGAAACTTATCGGTAGCCCTTACACCAACTGGTTCAAATTGTTGTAATGCCGATGCTGGCGATTTAGATATTCCTGCTGGAGCAAGTTTGAGTTTTTGTGAAGGTAATGATATAGGGGCTTTTTCAAACAATTACACAAGTATTTTTGAAACAAACCCAGGTACTGGATATGAATATGCCTTTATTGCTTCTAATGGAAATACAATTGTAGATTTTAATGCAAATGGCGATTTCGATTTTTCAACTTATCCAAGTGGCACATACACTATTTATGGCTTTTCTTATGCAACAAACAATTCGCCAGCAAATGCACAGACTTACTTAGCCAACCAATCAACTATTTCAAGTATTGAAAACGATATAAACAATGGAAATATATGTGCCGACATTGACAATCAACAAGCAAATAATACACCCACAACTGTAACTATAAATACTTGCCTTGATTTGGCAAATTGTACTGGAATTACAGATTTTAATGTCTCAGCAAGAATTTTATTGGAAGGATTATGGGATGGCACTTCAATGAGTACAGATTTAATAAATGACGGTATTATGCCACAGTCTCAACCTTATAACGTAGCTCCTTACAATTATTCTGGTACAGAAAGCATTAGTTCTTTTCCTACCGATATGATTGATTGGGTACTTGTAGGCTTACGTGATGCAAATGGAAACTTACTAGATAAACAAGCGGCTATTTTAAATGCCAATGGTAATTTAGAAAATTTAAGTGGAGGCGAATGTGTTGTATTCCCTAATGTTAATGCCTCGGGACAATATTATATTTCTATTCATCACAGAGGGCATTTAAGTGTTATGAGTAGCGTAGCTGTTTCTAGTGGAACTTTTTATGATTTTACCACAGCACAAAATCAAGCAATAGGTATTCAGCAACAAAAAATAAATAATGGAGCTTGGGTGCTTTATGGTGGTGATTTTGATAACAGTAGAGTTATTAATAATACCGATTTTAACCAATGGGCTCAAAATAGTGCTGCTGTACAACAGTATTTAGATATTGATATTGATGGAAACGGTGTTGTAAACAATATGGACTTTAACATTTGGACCATAAACCGTAGTAAAGTTGGCGATACTTTGTTTAATAACAATATGCAATAATACTCTTTAGAAATTTATATTCATAAATCTTATAATTGAGAAGCCTTTAGTGTAAATATTTTATGCTAAAGGCTTTTTCTTTGTAAATAATATAATCTAATATTCCCACCAGAAAATTAAATATTTTAACCAATGAAACTAAATACACCACTACAATTACCCTGCGGTGTTAGCCTTAAAAACCGATTGGCAAAATCGGCAATGAGTGAAAATATGTCGCCTAAAACAAACGCCCCTACCAAAGAACTTATAAGAGCTTACGAACGCTGGGCAGAAGGTGGAACTGGTTTATTAATTACAGGAAATATAATGATTGACAGCCAAGCCATAGGCGAACCTGGTAATGTAATTATTGAAAACGAAACACATTTAGAACCTTTAAAACAATGGGCTAATGCGGTTAAAAAACACAATTGTCAATTGTGGGCACAACTAAACCACCCTGGAAGACAAGCTATAAAAGGAATTAGTAAAAAAATAGTTGCTCCCTCAGATATTGCTGTAAAACTACCTGGTATGAAAGCAATGTTTGTAAAACCCAAAGTTTTAAGTGAGCAAGAAATTATAGACATTATAGAACGGTTTGGAAACACTTCGGCAATATTAAAAAAAGCTGGATTTTCGGGTGTGCAAATTCATGGAGCTCATGGCTATTTAGTAAGCCAATTTTTATCGCCATTAGCCAATGTAAGAACCGATAAATGGGGAGGAAGTTTAGAAAACAGAGCAAGATTTGTCATCGAAATTTATAGAAATATTCGTTCAAAAGTAGGAAAAGGTTTTCCAGTAGGTATAAAAATAAATTCAGCCGATTTTCAACGTGGCGGTTTTACCGAAGAAGAATCATTGCAAGTTGTAGAAATGCTTTCTAATGAAGGAATGGATTTAATAGAAATTAGTGGTGGTACTTACGAAAAACCCGCAATGATGGGCAGTAAAAAACAAAGTACAATTGAACGAGAAGCCTACTTTTTAGATTACGTAGAAAAAGCAAAAAAAATTGTAGATGTTCCTTTGATGTTAACAGGTGGTTTTCGTACTGTATCGGTAATGCAGCAGGCTTTGCAAAACAATAGTTTAGACATTGTAGGTTTGGCACGTCCTTATTCATTATATCCCAATTTAGCCAATGATATTTTTAATGGTAATTTGCAAAAAATGGAAGTTCCACAGCCCAAAATTGGTTTAAAAATGCTAGATTCGAGTGGATTTGTAGATATTGTTTGGCACGAGATACACATAAAACGATTAGGGCAAAACAAAAAACCAAACCCAAAACTTAGCCCACTTTGGATTGCTTACCACAATACAGGGGCTTTGCTTCAACAAATTGGAAATATTTTTACTGGAAAAAAGAAGAAAAGAGGTATTTAAGACGACACAAAACCTACATTGATATTTGTAACTTAGTGCTTTAAAATACAGAATTTACTTTAAAATTTGTTCAAAAATAGATTTCGGATGTCTTATAAATTTATTAAATATGAAGCACTCCCATTTAGCCGAAAAGAGAGTTTAAAACGTTCCGAAGAACTATATCAGCTTTGGAACAAACGCCGTACTATTCGTCACTTTTCAGATAAAAATGTTGAAAAAGCAGTAATTGAAAATATTATAAAAACAGCAGGAACAGCACCTTCGGGAGCAAACAAACAGCCTTGGACTTTTTGTGCTGTAAGCAATGCCGAAGTAAAGAAAAAAATAAGAGAAGCCGCTGAACAAGAAGAAATTAAAAACTACGGTGGCAGAATGAGTGAAGAATGGCGAAAAGATTTAGAAAAGTTTAAAACTAATGCTGTAAAACCATTTTTAGAAATTGCCCCTTGGATAATTGTTGTCTTCAAAAAATCGTATGACCTTGAAGAAACCGAGTTTGGAGGCACTAAAAATTACTATGTAAACGAATCTATTGGTTTAGCAACTGGAATGTTATTGGCAGCTATTCACAATGCAGGTTTATGCTCACTAACACATACGCCAAGTCCACTTAATTTTTTAACAAAAGTTTTAAATCGCCCAAAAAATGAAAAACCATTTTTATTAATTCCTGTTGGTTACCCAGCACAAGATTGCGAAGTGCCACAAATAAGAAGAAAAACAATAGATGAAATAGCCGTTTTTTATGAATAATTAATTTTTAAGACAATTAAACATTTTAATACACTCAAAATGTGAAGCTAATGTGTTGCCTTTTACCAAAAACAATACCTTTGCAGGCTAATTAAAAAATGCTGTAATGAAATTTGATTTAATCTCAGAAGAAAAATTTAAGTACGTAGAGCAAGGTGAAGGTGAAGTAGTTTTATTACTGCACGGATTATTTGGGGCTTTAAGTAATTTCTCTGTTTTAATAGAGCATTTTTCAAAAAACTACAAGGTTGTTATTCCAATGTTGCCCCTTTACGAATTACCACGTGAAGAAATTTCAGTAATGGCACTCAAAAACTTTATTGTAGATTTTGTTGAATACAAACAATTGGAAAAACTAAACCTTGTTGGCAACTCTTTGGGCGGACATATTGCCTTGCTTTTTTGTTTGCACCACGCCGAAAAGGTAAGCAGTCTTACGCTTACAGGCAGTTCGGGTTTATACGAAAGTGCTTTAGGAGATGGATTTCCACGAAGAGGTGATTATGATTATATAAGCAAAAAAACACAAGAAGTTTTCTTTAATCCTGATGTAGCAACAAAAGAACTAATTGATGAAGTGTTTGATACCGTAAACGATCGCCGAAAAGCTATGAATGTGGTACTTACAGCTAAATCGGCAATACGCCAAAATATGGAAACACACCTACACAAGTTAACAATGCCAAGTTTACTAATTTGGGGTAAAGAAGATAAGGTTACACCTGCTTTTGTAGGCGAAAAATTTGACCAACTTTTACCAAATTCCGAACTTCATTTGTTAAATAATTGCGGACACGCCCCTATGATGGAACTTCCCGAAACTTTTAACCGTATATTAGATAACTTTTTACTTAATGTTACGAAATAATAAGAATTTAAAACCTTTTCAATTTTTGTAAGTCAAAACTTAACATTTCTATTGTTCGTATGTTTTAAAAGAGTAAATTACAGTTATGATTGCAAAGCAGCTATTAAATAAAAATATTCCAGCTATAAAGCCCAATAATACATTTATGCAAGCACTTGAATGGATGGGACAGCAACAAATTCAGCATTTAGCTTTTGTAAATGAAGTAGGTGTTTTACAATCTATTGTTTCAGAATATGAAATTCTTGACCAAGAAGACTTATACGAACAATTTGCCGTATTTGAATTGCCATATAATAATGATATTGTAGCCAACGAATACGATTCTATTTTTGAGCTTTTAGTTAAGTTACAGCAACATAGAGTTTCGGCAATTCCCGTAGTAGATGAAGCAAAAAAATACCTTGGCTTAGTAAGTATGCAACAACTTATGCACACTTTAGCAAGCCAATATTCATTTTACGGAAAGGGTGGTTTAATTTACCTAACTATGCCAGCCAGTAAATATTCTATGGTTGAAATTGCTAAAATTGTAGAATCGAATGATGCCAAGGTACTGAGTTCTATTTTAGATTATAAAGCTGAAGAAAGTGAGGTAAATGTATTGCTAAAAGTAAATGCACCAGAAACCAATAGAATTATTGCTACTTTTGAACGCTATGATTACGAAGCCGAAGCCTTATCGCAAGAAAATTTTGTAGGGAAAGATGATTTACAAGAAAATTATGACGCTTTAATGCATTATTTGAATATTTAACGCACCACCACAAAACGTTCAATAAGCTCAATGCCATTAAAATTGGCTTTCAAAAAATATGTTCCTGCCGAAAGTGAACCAATATCTAATGAGTTGGAGTTGGCAAAGCTATGCAAAACTATTTTACCTTGCGTATCGAAAATATTAATATTTTTAAGTATTGCACCGTTCATTAAATTCCAATTAATAACATTGCTTGCTGGGTTAGGAAATAAACTCAATTTTGGTATATCAATTAACTCGGTATTTGTATTAGTTGTATCAACTGGAATAACGGTATCAATAATTTTTACAGAGTAATCTTCAACTTCGCCAAAAGTAAAACCACCACAAGCCAGGGGCAAATCGGGGTTTGTAGGATTTACAAATTTCATTGCTACACGCATACGAGTTGTATCGGGTTTGGCAAAATAAGGAACAGTAAATTGTCCTTGCACTTCACCTTCAAAAGAACCATTACTATCAAAAACCAATTCGTCTGGTTCATTAAAATCACCATCTTGATTGTAATCAATCCAAACACGCCAATATTCTAAAGGCTCAAAATTATCTACACCAATGCCGGGTGTAAGTTTAATAGTAGGCGTTTGTAACTGACTTAAAATTATAAGTTGATTGCTAAAATCGGCATAACCATCATTATTACCAGAAGTGTTTTGAAAATTAACAACTTGTACTTTTTCAATCCATTCGTATTGAGTAATTAAACCTTCGCTTGAACAATAATTTTGTGCTTTACAATTTAAAGTAAAAATAAAAGTAAGAAAAAGGGAAAGTATTACTTTTATTGTACTGCAAAAAAAGCGAGGCATAAACTTAATTTTTTAGAAGAAAAATTGGAAAGGAAGAAAAAAAGGTCTCAAACACATCGCTCAACCACCTACCCTTGCTGCCTTCCGACCCTGGGGGAGTTCAGCAGGAGCTGATCGTCGAGACCCGCCACAAATTTAGTATTATCTTGACTTAATAATCAAATAAAATAGACAGTTTTTTAAGTTTTCTTTTTTAAGTTCAACTTTTTCGCTTGTAAGTACCTACAAACAACTGCTTAACTCGCCGAAAAAGAAGTACCACAACCACAAGTTTCGGTGGCGTTGGGGTTATTATAAATAAAACCTCGATTGTTTAAACCATTATGATAATCTATTTCCATACCTACCAGATACATTCCATGTCCTTTTTCCATTATTATGCGTATATTTTCTAAGATAAATTCATCATCTTTTTCGGTTTTTTCATCAAAACCTAAAATATACGATAAACCCGAACAGCCACCACCTTTTACACCAATGCGTAAAGCGTAATTTTCAGGCACATCATCAGATTGCATTAATCTTTTTATTTCTTTTTTAGCTCCGTCTGTTAATATTACTGGGCAATCCATATTTAGTAATTTGTTTTTAATTGTAATGCCTAAAGAACTTGTGGCTATATTCCATACTTCGGTTGGTTAGGAAACCAAACGAGGGAAAGAACTTTTGTTGGTCTCATAACCAACAAAACCTTACCATAAGACTATTGGTCATTACATTGAATATAGGTATTTTTCAACTAATACAATTTAGCTTCTAAAGTAAACTTTTTTAAGAAATTGATAGTATTCGAGTTGCAAACTCTCACGAGTAATCTTTTATGACAAAAAAAGTAAACGGTACAACTCAAGTTGCGATGAATAAAATATCAATTCTAAAATACAAATTTAGTTATTTAAGCTACAACTTGCACCAAACTACACACTTACCAAACAAATTTTAAACTAAATTAAGGCTTTACATTTATCTATAATTTTTTGGTAATATTTTTCATACTTAGGCATTATGCGTTGTAAATCGAAGCGTTTTGCTTGATCCAATGCATTTTGCTTAAAAGTGTTGTGCTTTTCTTTATCGGTTAAAAGTAAGTAAGCATATTGTGCCATTTGTGCGGTATTGCCCACATCGGCTAAAAAGCCTGTATCGTTATGAGCATTTACTTCTGGTATGCCACCTGCGTTGCTCGAAATTACAGGTACACCACACGCCATTGCTTCCAATGCTGCCAAACCAAAACTTTCACTTTCCGAAGGTAATAAAAACAAGTCTGAAACCGAAAGTAATTCATTTACTGCTTGTTGTTTTCCTAAAAATCTTATATCGTTACAAATACCTAAATCTCTACATTGTTGTTCGGCTTTTTTACGTTCTGGACCATCGCCTACCAATAACAATTTTGCTGGAATACGGCTTACCACTTGCCTAAACGTATCAATTACATCGTGTACTCGTTTTACTTTTCTAAAATTAGAAATATGAATCAAAATTGGTTCGCCATCGGGTGCAATAGCCGTTTTAAAATGTACTTTATTACTTTCTTGAAAAATATTTAAATCAATAAAATTGGGTATTACTTCTATTTCGGTATTTATATCAAAATAATCGAGTGTATCTTGTTTTAAACTTTCAGAAACAGCCGTAACACCATCTGAGTTATTTATAGAAAAATTAACCACAGGTTCATAAGTTACATCTTTTCCAACCAAAGTAATATCTGTGCCATGCAAGGTGGTAACTACTGGCACATAAATTCCTTGTGCCTGCAAAATTTGCTTGGCTAAATATGCCGCCGATGCATGTGGTATTGCGTAATGTACGTGAATAATATCGAGATTATTGTACTTTACAGCATCTACTAATTTACTTGCCAAAGCTGTTTCGTAGGGCGGAAACTCAAATAATGGATAATTGGTAAAACTTACTTCGTGAAAGGTAATGTTTTGTTCGAATGAACTTAGCCTAAATGGTTGTTTATACGAAATAAAATGCACCTCGTGTCCTACTCTTGCTAGCGCTTTACCAAGTTCTGTAGCCACTACGCCACTTCCTCCGTAAGTTGGGTAACAAACTATGCCTATTTTCATGCTTTGTCTTTTGAAGTTTGCTTCTAAAGTCATTATTTCATCGGTCTTGTTCAATGAACTTAACCTTTAGTTCCTTTAAAATGTTCATTTGCCGAATCGAATAGCACATTGAAAGTGGTAAGTGAGCCATAAATACGGGTAATGTATTGTTGCAGGGCTACTTTTTCTTCATCATTTAATCCTTTTGATGCGTTTATTTTTTGTTCCATTACACGCAGTCTGTCACGTGTCATTACTATTTTATGGAAAAAGGTTTCAATTGGAATGTCTTTAGGCTTTAAGTTTTCGTTGGCAGGTTTTAACGATAATGTTCCGCCCACCCACTTACTACCCAAACTGTCTAAATTTGGTGTAATATCACTGTAAGTTTCCAACACTTCTTTCAAAGCATATTTTACCTCTTCTAACGAAAGTCTGTTTATTTCATCTTCTACTAATTGAGCAACTGTAAGTCTTTCATCGGCGTGTGGAATATCTTTTTCGCCTCTGTGTTTAAACCATACAGTGTAAGTACCCAAGTTTACTTCTACTACTACTCCTTCTCCAAAATTTGTATGGCGAACTTGACTGCCTACTCCTAATTTGTCTAATTCTTCGTTCATAATTTAGCTGTTAAATTTACAGTGATTTTGCAAATTCAATGCCGAACAAAGGTAGTTTTAAAATTTATTTTTATGTTGAGTACCAACAAACAATTAATTATAAGTTTGAAATGCGCTATTTTTCCGTTCAAATTCGTTGAAAATACGCACTATAGCCCTGCTATGCTTGTGTTTTTCGCCTTTTTGACCAAAAAAATAAATCCATTTCCAAGTTTAAACTAATTATGTGTTGGTACTTAATTTCTTAAATGCTAGTTGTCAAAACCGCTACAAACATTGCCAAACCTATTAAAGCAATTCCCCAAAAAACTATGGTTATTATGCTCATTATAAAACCTGTTCTTACCAATCGGGGTCTATCATTGTTGGCTCGTCTTTTTGTTGTTAAAATTAAGGCTGCTATGGCAAGTGGCAGACTAAAAAAATAAGTAAACGGTACAACCATAACTGATAAACTTACAATGCCCAAAATTCCACCAATTCTTGCTTTATTATTATAAGTAAATTGTTCTTCAGCCTTGTATATTTTATCTGCTTTTTTCCTTTTTTTATTTTGTCGTTTCTTTTTTCCTTTTAATTTTTTAGGGGGTATTTTTTCAGTATAAAATTTAGGTATTTTTCTAAAATTGTGGCTTCTTAATTCATTTTTTTGAATTACGGAGTTGGCTATTTTAGATATGCTTTGTGGCTTTATAGGCTTTATAGAAAATTTTATTAGCTCTTTTCTTATAGTTGTTACTTCTTCCTTCTCAAAATTAGATGGGGTTATATGTACCACTTTTTGAGTACGCTTAGATTGTACTTTGTGCTTCTTGTTATTTTTTACAGCATAGCTTTCAACCTTTTTCTTTGAAAAGCTAGGACATTTTACTGCCTTATTTGTAGAGGTACAAGCATTCGATAAAATTGCAATTACCAATAACCACCCTAAATTCTTATATACATACATTACAGATTAAAGATAAACTATATAATTGTGAGCTTTGTAAAAAAGCCTTAAAAATGAACTACAAATAATTTTGTTCAGGTACTTATATACAGATTTGAGATTTATTAGAAAAAATAGCGGCTTTTTATTATTGAAGATATGGAAAGAAAGTAATAAAAAAAAGAATGCCCGGCTCTTAGAGCCAGGCAATTCCCATTGATAAACCACCCTTGAAAATAAGATGCCAAAACATCTTTTAATTAATGTGCTGTAAAGTTAAGTGTTTTTTTTAGTTAATGGTTAAAAAACACACATTTTTTTTAATTTTTTTTGATTTTTTTTAGCAAAACCGCATTTTACTGGGAAACTCACGCTTTTAAAAATGCAAAAAAATAAGGTTATACATAATATTTTACAAAAAAAAGAATGCCTGACTCATAAGAGCCAGGCAATTCCTATTGATAAACCACCCTTGAAAATAAGATGCAATAAAACATCTTTTGGTTGGAAAATAATTGAAAAAAATAGATTTTTTTTTCAAAAAGTGTTAAAATTAGAATTGAGCAGTTAAACCTACACCAAAGAAGTTACGATGCTGAATATCTGCCTTTTCTGCATAATCATAACGTAAAGTGTAATCTAATGTTGCAGATATGTATTTGTTAAATGCAAAACTTACAACAGTATTCCAGTTTAAAGTTGAACGATCTTTTAAGAAATCAGCATCTTCTAAAATTTCTACTCCTTCTGCATCAAACGTTCCTGTTCCTTGAGTTAAGCCTCTTGATAAATAGCTAAAGTAGTAATCTAAGTTTGAAGCCACGTTTATGTTTTTCATAAACTGATCGCGGTATCCAATATGAATAGAACTACCAATTGTGTGGAATACAGTTTCTCCAAAGTCAACGCCATAACGCTTAGTTGGAATTTCTGGGTTATTTGCTGGAATTGTGTATTCTGTACCATCAAAACTTGCTGCTTCACGTACAATAGTTGCTTTGTAACTTAATGGGTGGTACATTATGTTAAACTTACTATTTGGAATGTACTTAATACCCGTTCCTAATGTAATGTAAGCTGGTGCTGCAAAAGCTGAAGAAATAAATCCTTGAGTTCCTTGAGCTAATGTATCATTTTTTCCTACTGCAAATTGTGATAAGAATGTTGCTCCTGCGTTATAACTCAACTTATCGTTTAATAAGTAATCTGCATTTGATGCAATTAAGATTTCATCTATACTTTTTACAAACGGAGATTCATCATTTTCTCCTGATCTTGTACGTAAATATCCTAATTTAAAACCTGCTTTGTTTCCCCAAAGTAAGCGGTCTTTTTTGTAATCGGCATATAAGTTTACATTACCATTTATACCTACTTGGTTTTCTTTTTCTGCTGCTGCAGCATACCAGTTATTCAAGTTTGTTAAACTAACAGATAATAAACCATCACCACCAAAAGTCCAGCCTGTTTTTAGCTTTGACTCAATTGCTTCGGCTTGCTTTAATAAATCTGCATTTTGAGTTTCGTTGGTTTTAATTTTGTCTTTAAGAAATTGAAGTTGTGATTTTAATTCTTCTAACTTCTCTGTTGTTGATTCTTGTGCTTGTACATTTGTAGTTAAAAAGCCACACAAAAACATTGATAAAGCAAAAATTAGTAAACGCTTCATAAAAAATTTTATTTGGTTATATAAAAAATTGATTATTGATTAGTTTGTTGCTAAAAGGTTTAATTCAATTTTGGATAATTTTTAATTTATATATT
>JAHDDA010000027.1 GCA_020629595.1 Chitinophagales bacterium | reverse complement strand
AGAACCTTTTGATCGTTAGGAACTCTAATTCTGCCATTTAAAATATTCTCTGGAGGTAACTTTTTTATCTTATCAAACAACTTTAAGTAGTAACGGTAAGCAGAATAAACGCCAAATCTTGCCGATTTAGGCAACTCTAATATGCTTTGGTAGGCTTTATTAAAGTCGTTTTCAATATCGTTTTCAATTAAAATTTTATCTTTCGCAGAAAAATTGGTAAAATCAACTTCTGGAAAATATACTCGTCCTCTATCATCAAAATCGCTTTTCATATCACGTAAAAAATTTACTTTCTGAAAAGCAGAACCCAATGCTTGTGCTCCAGGTCGTAGGCGTTCATATTCGGCAGTATTGCCTTCAACAAAAACTTTTAAGCACATTAAACCAACTACTTCTGCCGAACCATAAATGTAAGTGTCGTATAGTTTGGCATTATAACTTTGGTCATACAAATCCATTTCCATACTATCCAAAAAGGCATCAATCAATTCAATATCAATACCATAGGCATTTACTACTTCTTGAAAAGTTTGTAAAACAGGATTTAGGCTTATACCTTCTTCAATAGTTCGGTAAGTTTCTTGCCTAAAACGGTTCAATAATTCTGCTTTGTTATGCTGGTGAAATGTATCTACAATTTCATCGGCAAAACGTACATAACCATAAATGGCATAAATTGGATCACGTAATTTTTTATCTAATGCACGAATGCCCATAGAAAACGAAGTGCTATAACTTTTGGTTATAATTCTAGAGCAATCGTAGCAAACATCTTTATACAACTGGAACATCGGCTTCAATTCTTTCGGTTACTAATTTTGAACTAATTACAACTATTGGCAACCCTGTACCAGGTGTGGTAGAAGCACCAACGTAGTACAAATTGTCAAATTCTTCATCTTTGTTTTTAGGGCGTAGTGCTGCCACTTGGTTTAATCCATGAGCTAAACCTAAACCACTTCCTCTGTAAAGGTTAAACATTCCTTCCCAATCAACAGGGTCTAAAATGGTTTGTGTAACTCGGTTGCCAATAAGGTCAAAACCAACACGCTCACTCATATCTTTCAGTATAGTTTCTGCTAATGCCTCTTTATCTTTCCATTGGTTTTTGTAGCGTAAATCTGGTACAGGGCAAAGTATAAATAGGTTTTCGCAACCTTCGGGTGCACAATCTGGGTTCGATTTTGAACTTACATTTACATAGTAATAAGGCTTTTCGGGATTTACCGACATTTTAAATATTTTATCGGCATAGCTTTTAAAATTATCGCCTAAAAAGTAATTGTGGTGGTGTAGGTTTTCTACTTTTCCTTTCACACCCAAATAAATGGTAAATGGTGCTAAAGTCCATTCCATTTTATCTAATTTGGCTTCGGTGAATTTTTTTCTACCCAACATTTTACCTCTAAAAGCGGCTGCATCGGCATTTACTACATATCTATCGGCTTTCCAATGTTTACCGTTTTTATCTTCAAAACCTAATAGTTCTTTGCCAGCCATTTTTGTCGAAACTATTTCGGTATTATAATGAAACTTTACGCCACGTTCTTCCAATAGGTCAACTAAGGTTTTGGTAATATTATACATTCCTCCTTTTATATTCCAATAGCCATCGTGTTCTAATTCGGTATAGTTTAAAAGGCTGTAAACAGCAGGCGTATCAAATGGGGTTGCACCCAAGAAAAATGCCACTAATGAAAAAATAATTTTTACTTCTTCACTATCGAAATGGCGTTCTAACTCTTGCCACATTGAACGAAAAAGTAAAGGCGAGTGTTTAAGTGGAACTTTCAATAAACTTGAACCATACTGCAACAGATTATTGTAATTACGTTTTACAATTACATTTTCGGTATCGTGAAAAAGTGCTTTGGCTTGTGCTAAATAACCTTTGGCTTTTTTTACGAAATCTTCTTCAACTCCATTAAATTCTTGTGCTAATTTTTCCAATTCTTTATAAATAAAAAATGGCTTTTCTCTATTTGAAAAGTAAACTGAATAAACAGGATTAAGCTCATTCATTTGAAGTGGGTTTTTCATTCCACAATCTTTAAAAAGCTCATCAAATTCATAGCTCATACTAAAAAAAGAAGGTCCTGTATCGAAGGTAAATCCATCTTTTTTAATTTGATTTAAACGCCCACCTGCTTGGTGATGTTTTTCAACTATTTCTACTTCGTAGCCACGAGTTACCAAGCGCAATGCCGTAGCCAACGCCCCTAATCCAGCTCCAATTATTAGCACTTTTTCTTTCATATCGAAAATTTTATACATCAAAAATTATTGCGAAACAAAGACTGTTTTCGTATAATCATTAAATTGATGTTGTGCTAACAACGAAAGTTTTAATTTGGTTTAGTAGAAATGAAAATTATTTATTAATTAGTTGAAGTTCAAGAAGTTTTAGTGTTGCTTTTCTTTTCTAACAATAGTTGTTCTTTGAGTTTAAGCATCTCAAATTTTAGCTTTTCAAGGCGTTGAATGGCAGAAAAAGTGTTATCAATTTGTGTTTTATTTTCTTTAATTTGGCTATTTACCTCTTTTTTAGTTTGTGAATCGTCTCCGTCAACTAATTTTTTTACCACTTTTAAATGGTAAATATCTTTTTCGGTAAACATTCTATCACCTTTTCTATTTTTTCTTGGCTTTATGTTTTTATAATCTTTTTCCCAAGAACGAATTGTAGAAGCCTTGATATCTAACATTTTAGATACCTCACCAATTGAGTAATACAATTTTTTTATTTGTCGTTCTTTATAGGGCATTAGTAGTTTTAAAGTTTGCTAAATTTAATGGGTTAATAGCCAAAAAGTTTTAAGTAAGTTTTACGATACTGCCAATATACAAAAATATATGCTTTTACCCAAAAATGCCCATCAAGCTTCTAAATACACTTGATGGGCTTATAAAAATTTAGATTTTCATAAACTTTAGCTTTGTTTTCGCATATATTCTACAAGTTTCTCAACTGAACTATCAAAAGTGAATACATCAAAAATTATAGTGTAATTTTCTGGATCAACAACTTTTGTGTAAGCCATTTTAGCTACTTTTAGTCTAGAGTTGTCGTAGGTAAACGTTTCGGTTATTCTACGAATTTGTGCCGTAGTAAAGTAGTTTTGTTCTATGCCTAACTCTGCTACATTAAGTTTTTGCGAATCGAATGTTCGTTCTTCTATTGCTCTTAAAAAATTGGCAAAAGCTCCTTCAGGCATTGGCATTGGTCCGTTGTAATAATTGTTGTTGCCGTAGTTCACATTAGGTTCGCAACTTGGTGGTGGAAGCGGTGTATTATTAGCTGTTCCACAAGCTCCATTGCATCCATAATTATTACAATTTCCACAAAAACTATCGGCGTTTATGTAATTATTGTTAATGTATTGATTAGGTGGTATATTTATTACAGCCAAGTTATCATATCCATTTTGTGGACGCATATTTATAACATCACGAATATGTAATTGATGATTTGGCGTTATAAAAGCTACTACTTTCTGACATTCGTTGAAGTTAATATATCCTTCAAATAGAATAACTTTTCTTCTGTTTCCATTATGGTGATGATGATTGTGTCCATTTCTTGGATTTCGGAATTGTACTATTTTTAGGTATCTTTTTCCTGCAGGAATATCTCTTAATACCGAACCATCAAATAAATCGTTATAAATGTTACCATCTATCTTTACTTTAAATGGTGCAGGGTTAGGAATATGCAACTCTAATGAAGATGGACAAAAATTTTCGTTAACATTTACATTTCCGTAGCCATTATAATAAGGATTGGCATAGTTAGTAAATGCAACAAAAAGTCCTAATATTAAAACAAATACATTTTTCATGGCTCAAAGTTTTAAGTTAAAAAATATAGAACCTAAGACCTTGAAAAAGTGTGGTGGGTTTATTATTAATGAGCTGTGTTAATACGTTTTAACATATTATGAATATATTGTGGCTACCAATTTTCGATTTCCACCATAATTGCGAAATTCGCAAAGGTAAATGCCTTGCCAAGTTCCCAAATTTAGTTTGTTATTAGTTATAGGAATGGTAACAGAACTGCCAATTAAACTAGCTTTTATGTGTGCTGGCATATCATCTGAGCCTTCGTAGGTGTGCGTGTAAAAGGCTTCGTTTTCTTTGATTAAGTGGTTAAAGCTGTTTTCAAAATCAACTCTAACACTTGGATCTGCATTTTCGTTAATGGTAATTGCTGCAGATGTGTGTTTAATAAACAAATGGAGTATTCCCATTGTAGGCAATACTCCAATTTTATTTAAGATTTCGTGTGTTATAATATGAAAACCCCTATTGTACTGAGGTAGTTTAATTTCAATTTGATGAACCATTTATTTTAAATCTATAATATCTAAATCTAAGTTTGGATAATCTTCTGCTCTAAACTTAAATCTATCAAATTTAGTTACTGCTTCTACAGCATTGGTTTCTTTTAAGTGATAGGTAACAATAGTTCCATTTTTGCTATAAACAATTCCCATTGAAATATAATTTGTACCATCATTTGTACTTTGAATGATTAACTTTATTTTATCGTATGTTTCATCTGATGAATTAGGGAACATATCAATAGCCTTTGCTTTTTCAACGTCAAAAACTAAGGTATCCTTAATTGTAGGATAAGTTAGGTTTTTTTCGTATAAGGTAAAAATGCTTGAAGGTGTAAATTCTTCTTCTTCCTCATCAAAATAAGTTTCTTGTACTTCTTCGTCTTCCTTAAAAACAGTCCAAACAGTTTCTCCGTCGGTAATTCTATCAACCAAAGGAGTAGATATTTTATACTTATTGCCTGCTACGGCAAAAGTTCCATTTTGTTTTTCAGATATATCGGCTTCTTTATTTTCAATTTTCATGGTAAATACACCCTCGAAACCAGCGTGTTTTTTATAGGTTTCAGCAACTGAACTTAATAAGGCTTCAGCTTCAGGGTTATTTTGAGCATTTAAGTTTAAAAATGAAAAAAAGCATAGAATGGTAAAAACTTTAACGAATAATTGCATTTCTATTATTTTGTATTGCATTGTTTGATTAAAAATACAAAGTTCGGTTTAATTTCTGATTTGTTTTAATAAATTTTCTAAAGACATTATATCTAGTATTAAAACTTCTCGTGGTTTACTACCAGCAGAAGGTCCTACGATGCCTGCAGCTTCTAATTGATCCATAATTCGCCCAGCTCTGTTATAGCCTAATTTCATTTTGCGTTGAATTTGTGAGGTTGAGCCTTGTTGTGTACTTACAATTAAGTGGGCAGCATCTTCAAAAAGGGCATCTTTTTCCATCATTTTAAGGCTTATTGCACCACCTTCTTCACCAGCAACTTCTGGTAATTCAAATGCCGAAGCATAACCTTGTTGTCCGCCTATAAAATCGGTTATTTTTTCTACTTCTGGCGTATCAACAAAAGCACATTGTAAACGGAAAGTATCTGCACCTGTAACCAATAACATATCACCTCTACCAATTAATTGGTCTGCTCCACTTTTGTCAATTATGGTTTTAGAATCTATTTTCGACATTACCCTAAAGGCTATTCGTACTGGGAAATTTGCTTTAATTGTACCAGTAATAATATTTACCGTAGGGCGTTGGGTTGAAATGATTAAGTGAACACCAACTGCACGAGCTAACTGAGCTAAACGGGTTAGTGGAATTTCTACTTCTTTGCCTGCTGTCATTATCAAATCGGCAAACTCATCAATTACCAATACTATATAAGGTAAAAATCGGTGTCCTTTCTCTGGGTTTAATCTACGAGCTTTAAATTTTGCATTGTATTCTCTAATATTTCTAACGTGTGCATCTTTCAATAAATCATAACGGTTATCCATTTCAATACAAAGTGCATTTAGCGTGTGAATTGATTTTGAAGTATCTGTTATTATAGAATCGTCTTCGCTGGGTAATTTGGCTAAAAAGTGTTTTTCAATTTTGTTATAAATAGAAAGTTCTACTTTTTTGGGGTCTATTAAAACAAATTTTAATTCCGAAGGATGTTTAGCGTATAATAATGAAATTAATATGGTATTAATTCCTACCGATTTTCCTTGCCCTGTTGCACCCGCCATTAATAAGTGAGGCATTTTAGTTAAATCGGCAATATAATTTCCCATACTAATACTAGTACCTAATGCTATGGGTAATTCCATATTTGAATCCTGAAAGGCTTCAGTATTAATTATAGAACGTAAAGAAACTATTTCCTTTGTTCGGTTAGGCACTTCAATACCAATTGTGCCCTTGCCTGGTATTGGAGCAATAATTCTAATACCTAAAGCTGCTAAACTTAGGGCAATATCATCTTCTAAATTTCTTATTCTTGAAATACGAACACCTGGGGCTGGGACTAATTCAAACAAGGTAATTGTTGGTCCAAATTTAGCCGAAATTTTAGTTATTTCAATACCAAAATTTTTAAGTGTTTCAATAATTTGTTTGGTGTTTTCTTGTAATTCTTGCTTGTTTAAACCTCTTTTGTCAGAACCGTAAGATTCTAAGAAATCTATGCTTGGAAATTTGTAATTTGCCAAATCTAAAGTAGGGTCATAATCGCCAACGGCTACTGGTAATTCATCATTTTCTTGAATTTGTAATCTATCTTCACGAGCTGTTGGTGTGCTTAACTCTTTTGGAGTATCAAGCACTTCTACCTCAAGGTCGGCGGTAGGATCAAAATTGGGATCTTTGGCAGGCAGTGGCAATTCTTCTTCGCCATAACCACCTATTTCTATATCAATTTCATTTTCTGCCTGTTCAGCTTCTTCTTCTGCGTATTCTAAATGCTTTATCTCATAGGCATTTTCTTGCATTACATCAGATGGTTTTTTTCTTTTTCTACTTGAAGAACTACTAGTTTTTTTAGAACTTGCCGAAGCCGATGATGAAAAAGATAGTGTAGGTAAACTAAGGAAACTTAATTCTGGGAATTTAAAATCTTTAAAAAATGAAATTATAGGATCGATACTTAAATTAAAATACACAACAATTAAAGCAGTTACCAAAGTAGCTAAAATAAGAAAAGTTCCAATTTGTCCAACAGCACTAAATAGCCAAATATTTATACCAACACCAAAAACACCCGCCCAAGGGTTTACAGAATTATGAAAGAAAAACCCTAAAACAATAGATGAAAAGATTGTGGCAACTAATGTGTTAATTCCCCATTCTTTTAGGTTGTAGTTGTGTTTTATTGATAATAAATCAATGCCACAAAAACCAATATACAATGCTATAAAAATAGAAGCAATACCAAACAAACGATACACTAAAATATAACCAATATATGCACCATAAGTCCCTAACCAGTTTTTAGAGTCGTGTTGTCCTGCAAAGATTTCAGAAAAACTAAGCGAGGCTACATCGTAGTCATCTTGCCAAGTAAAAAAATAGGAAATCATAGATAGTAGAATGATTATAGCAACTGTGCATAACACAATTCCCCCAACTTTAATTAAATTAGGGTTTACTTTTCGTTTTGTTCTTCTTTTGCGTACTTTTCTAGTTTTAGGAGTACTAGAACGTGATTTTGTGTTTCTTTTTCGGGTTGAAGTTGCCATTTTTGGTGTATTTTTCCTTTAAATTATCTTAATTTAAAGGTATTACTTTACCATAGCCATTGTTTTATCTTATTACTTTTGTTTTCAACATTTTATCGTCAAATGGTGTTTTTTTACTGTGTATTACTTCGTTACCTTAACTTTGTACAAGTGTCCATTTATAGGCAACCTAACAATATTTTTAATGAGAAATTCCAGTTTTATTTTTGCTGTTTTTAGTCTTATTTTCTTATTTTCTAACAAAAGTTTTGCAAATTGTGGAGCTGGAGAATCTGAATTAATAATTGATATTACACCCGATGCTTTTTATCTTGAAATAACTTGGCAAGTTAATCATTATTTAACAGGAAACACTCTTTTAACAGGAAATGCAGATGGTGGCACTTTTTGTTTACCAAATGATGATTGTTATGATTTTACTATTTTTGATTTAGCGGGAGATGGTATCTGTTGCGAAGGTTTACAAGGGGAATATTCGGTTTATTTTAATGATGAATTAATCATAACAGGTGGTGAATATACTTCAAGCGAATATAGTGGCTCTTTTGGTTGTCCGAACGGAAAAAGTTGCTCATCGGCTTTAAGTGTTCAAGAAGGTTTTTACAGCACGCCTTTTGCCGAAACATTTTATGAATTTACCCCTGAAATTTCTGGCTTATATAATATTTCTACTTGTTACAGTAATAATACTTGTAACACAGCAATTTGGGCTTATGATTATTGCCAAGGCTTACCATACACCAATAATTTAGAAGGTGCAATTGATTTTGGTGCCTTGGGGTGTGGAAGTGATGCCGACTTGGCTGTGACGCAGGTGAATTTTTTGGCTGGAGAAACCTATTACATTAGAATTGGCAATTTAGACGATTGTACAAGTTCTATATTTTGGAAACTCGAATATCTTGCACCCGTTACAGATTGTACCGATCCTGAAGCCTGTAACTACAATCCATTTGCAGAAATTAGCAACAATAATTTATGCGAGTATGCAGGAGGAAACGAAAATTGTCCTGGACCTGATTTTGCAGTTGATGAAGAACTTTTAAAAAACAGTATGTATATTGGTTTTTATACTGCCGATGCCACAGGTTGTTACTTAAATGAAGGTTGTGTAAACGGGGCAGGGGAACGTGAGGTTTTACGTTTCAGTACAAAGATTAGCAATATTGGAGAAGAAGATTTTTACTTAGGAATGCCAAACGCAGAAAACCCTTTGTGGACTTGGGATGAGTGTCATCAGCACTATCATTTCGAGAATTATGCCGAATATATTTTATATCAAAACGGCGAACCTTTACCCATTGGTTATAAAACAGGCTTTTGCTTAGAAGATACTCAATGCCCAGGATTGGGCGATTACAAATTTGGATGTAATGTTCAAGGCTTAACAAAAGGTTGTGCCGATATTTATTCGGCAGATTTACCTTGCCAATGGATTGATATTACCGATGTTGAACCTGGTTTATATTCACTTTTAGTGCGGGTTAATTATGAGTTTGCACCAGATTCTTTAGGAAGATACGAGCAAAATTATAACAATAACTGGGCTCAAGTTTGTTTTGAGTTGTTTAGAGATTCTGAAAACGAAGCATTTTTTGAATTAAAAGAAAATTGTAATTTATTGGTTGATTGTGAAGGTAATCCGTATGGTACAGCCACAACTGATTGTGCAGGGAATTGTAATGGTTCGGCAATTATTGGCGATATTAATTTTGATGGAGCTTTAAATGGGTGGGATACCGAAGCCTTAGCCAATATTTTGTATGGCAATAATGAATATGCTGAATGTTTTGATGCTAATGGCAACGGAGAAATTGACTTTTACGATTTGGCACTTTCTAATAACTGTACCACAAATAGCAATTGTGATTTTCCCATTAATCTCTCTAATTCGGTAGCTAACATAGCTTTTGGTTTTGAACAAGAAAGTATTATTTACACTAGTAATGAGCTTGCAGAATGGGCAACTATAAATGTACATACGCCCGATTCAAGAATAAATGCTTATGAATTATCTATTGAAAATGGCGTTATAGACGCTTACGAAATACTAATTGGACAAAGTGATGCACAAGTTTTTTTTAATGAAAGTAAAACAAAAGTTGGTATAGTTTATAATAGCAATTTTATACCTTTTACCAACGAAGCAACACCTATATTAAAGTTAGCCATTACCGTAAACGATACATCTGAAACTGTTTGTATAAACTCCGAAATAAAAGCCATAAGCGACCAAATGTTAGCACTTTCTCCTACTATCAATAATGCTTGTTTTGCAATAGATATTGTTAGTAATAATTCAAAAATTGACAATAAAAGTGGCTTTAATCTACATTTTCAAAACGAAATTATTGTTATTGAAAACCTCAATTCTGCTCTAAATTTTGACGTTAAACTTTATAATTTACAAGCACAAATAGTACAGCAAAACAAAAACATTTTAGGCACATCTACACAAATTGTTACATCAAACCTTACAAGTGGTATGTATTTGTTAGAATTAAAACAAAATGATTACATTTATAGAAAGAAAGTAATAATTCCTTAGTGAATAATGAATTATTTTTGCACCTATAATGAGTAAATTTTGTTTAATTAGTGGTTGTTTATTGGCAGCATTGGGTGTTATTTTTGGAGCATTCGGAGCGCACGCTTTAGCCGAACGATTAACCCCAGATTCACTTGAATCTTATGAAACGGCAGTTCGTTACCAGTTTTACCACGCCTTTGCCTTATTAATTTGTGGTTTGCTTACCCTAAAATTGGACTTTAATATTATTAAAATTCCTGCTTATTTATTTGTTGTTGGTACAATATTATTTAGCGGTTCAATATACTTACTTAGCACCCGAAGCCTAACAGGTATAACACAAACTAAAATCTTAGGACCAATTACTCCCATTGGTGGCACTTTGCTAATTATTGCTTGGTTTTTATTGGCTTGGCAGATATTTAAATCGGGTAATTAAATCAAAAAATGTGAAAATGACAAAATACACAGAATACAAAAACACAAGAACGAAAATAAATGATATTTCTAAAGCCATTTCGGTTTTACATTGGGATCAAGAAACTAATATGCCAAAAGGTGGGGCTGGGCTTAGAGCTCAACAAATTTCTACCTTAGCAGGTATTTTACACGAGCATAAAACCAACGAAACTTACGGTAAAGTTTTAAACGAGTTGAGTAATGAAACTTTAGCCTTAAAAGAAAAGCGAAACGTTGAAATTTCTTTAAAATCTTTTTCGCAAAACAAAAAGTTTGATACCGATTTTGTAATTGAATTAAGTAAAACAACCTCCGAATGCTTTCAGGCGTGGCAAGAAGCCAAAAAACAAGATGATTTTGGTGTTTTTGAACCCCATTTAACAAAAATGGTAGAACTAAAGAGAAAGCAAGCCGAAATTTTAGGGTACGAAGACCATCCATACACCGCTTTAATGGATGAATTTGAGCCAGATATGACCACCAAAGAAGTAGAGGTACTTTTTGAACAAGTAAAAAATGAATTAACACCCTTTATTAAACAAGTTTTTGAAGCTCCACAGGTAAACGATGCTTGGATTAGTAAACATTACAACCACCAAAAACAATGGGATTGGGGAATAGATTTACTAAAGTTTTGTGGTTATGATTTGAATACTGGACGACAAGATGTTTCAACGCACCCTTTTACTACCGATTTTGGCTCGCAAGATGTACGTGTAACCACAAGAATTAATGAAACTGACTTAATGGAAATGAGTTGGAGTACATTGCATGAGTGCGGACACGCATTGTACGAGCAAGGGCTGCCTATTGAAGAATATGGTTTACCGTCTGGTACTTCTGTTTCTTTAGGTATTCACGAATCGCAATCACGTTTATATGAAAATAATTTAGGTAGAAGTTATAATTTTTGGCAATTCTGCTACCCAAAATTACAAGCACTTTTCCCTGAAAATTTAGGAAATATTAGCCTACAAGATTTTTATAAATCTATTAACAAAGTAGCACCTTCACTTATTCGTACAAGTGCCGATGAACTAACGTATCACTCGCACATAATGATTAGATTTGAAATCGAAAAAGCATTAATTGAGGGTTCAATAGCAGTAAAAGATATTCCTTCGGTGTGGAATGAAAAATATAAAACCTACTTAAATGTTGATGTACCTTCAGATGCTTTAGGGTGCCTACAAGATGTACATTGGTCGCATGGAAGTTTTGGATATTTCCCTACCTATTCACTTGGAAGTTTTTATGCAGCACAATTATATGCCAAATTATCAACCGATATTCCAAACTATGAAAACGAAGTGATTAAAGGAAACTATCAACCACTATTAAACTGGTTGCGTAGTAATATACACAAGTATGGTTCTACTTATAAAGCAAGCGAATTGTGCGAACGTGCCACAGGCGAAAAATTGAACTTCAAATATTTTATGGATTATGCCAAAAACAAATTTGGTAATGTATATGAATTGGAATTAGCTAAAGTTTAAAACAAAAGTAGTTTTTTACTGTTTGAACCTAAAATTTTACATAAAATGAAATTAGCTGTTTTATTCTTTACCCTTTTGTTTGGTATAAACACAAGTTTTGGACAAACTACAATTGTTGATACCATTGAAGTTGATGGTATTGAAAGATATTTTCGTCTGCACTTGCCACCGAATTATTCGCCTGAAGCAAATTTACCTTTAGTAATGAATTTTCATGGCTATGGTTCAAATGCTATTCAACAAGAATTATACTCAGGATTATTTTTGTTGGCAAATACCGAAAATTTTGTAGTTTGCCATCCCGAAGGAACGTTTAATTCAAATGGAATTCAGTTTTTTAATGCTGGATTTACCCCAAATGAAACAGTAGATGATGTGAATTTTGCTTCAACATTGATTGACCATTTACTAGAGACTTACCAATTAGATGAAACAAGGGTTTACTCTTGTGGAATGTCGAACGGAGGATATATAAGTTACAAATTGGCTTGTGAAATTGGCGAAAAATTAGCTGCCATTTGTTCGGTTACAGGCAGCATGGTAATTCCAGAGCAAGAAGCCTGTAATCCATTACCTATTCCCGTAATGCAAATGCACGGTACAGAAGACCCTACTGTTTTATATAATGGAAATCAATTTACACTTGGAATAGAAGAGCTAGTTGATTATTGGGTAAATGTAAATCAGTGTGATATTACACCAGAAATTACAGCAATTGAAGATGTAGATCCTAGTGATGGTTGTACAGCAGAGTTATATAAATACTCTAATGGAATTTATGGGAATGAAGTTCATTTTTATAAAATTTTAGGTGGAGAACATACTTGGGTAAATGGTTCAATTACAATTGGAGTTACCAATCGTGATTTTGATGCGAATTTAGCAATGTGGGAGTTTTTTAAGCAATATACCAATGAAATTCCTGAACCACCTACAAATAATTCGAGTGTTCAAAATACTTCAATAAATGTATTTCCAAATCCCTTTACTAATGAGTTGAATGTTAACTTGTCAGATAATTTTAATTTAGTAAAGATTTATTCTATTGATGGGAAGTTGATAAAATCGGCAACAAATAATACTATTTCGACAACTGAATTAACCAAAGGTGTTTACATTCTTGAAATTGAAGCGAACGGAAAACACTATTTTGAAAAAGTGGTTAAGGAATAAATATTTGTATTTAAGCCTTTTATTTTATCAACTCTTCTAAAACTAATTCAATTAATTTTTTAGTAGTTTGTTGTGGTTTTTTACTAAAAACATTATTAGCTCTATTGGCTAAAATGGCACTACATGAAACGGCTTTATGTCCTAAAATTCGAGCCAATCCATAAATACCAGCGGTTTCCATTTCGAAATTGGTGCAGCGCAAATGCTCAAATTTTATATTTTGAAATTGTGCTAAATAATTGGGTTTTATGGCTTTACCTCTAAGTTCTCTTCCTTGTGGAGCATAAAAACCTGGGCAAGTTAAGGTAATTCCTTTTTGCCAGTTATCGCAATTCAAGTTTAAATCTAAAGTTTGGTGAGCCGAATAAGCAGGTAAATTTGTTTCTGTTTTTATTAAATCTATTAAGGCTTGTTCTTGTGTGGTGTAATTGTGTTTGTAAAAATGCAAAAGGCTATCTAAGCCAACTGCCATTTCCGTAATTACAAAAGTATCGACATCAATATCGGGTTGAAAAGCACCAGAAGTGCCTATTCTTGCAATGTTTAAAGAAGTGTGTTGTGTCTTTTCTTGCCTTGTTTTTAAATCTATATTTACCAAGGCATCCAACTCATTGAAAACAATATCAATATTATCGGTGCCAATGCCCGTAGAAATAACAGATATACGTTTACCATTTAGATAACCAGTATGTGTGCAAAATTCTCGTTTATGCTTCTTAATTTCAATAGAATCGAAATAATTTGTAACCATTTCTACTCTATCGGGGTCGCCAACGGTAATAACCGTATCGGCAATATCTTCTGGTAATAAGTTTAAGTGATAAACACTTCCGTCTGGATTTATTATTA
>JAHDDA010000026.1:2519-14225 GCA_020629595.1 Chitinophagales bacterium | reverse complement strand
GTTTCAGCAATGATTTAGAACAAAATTTATCAATAAGTGCAACTGGAGAAGGATGCATTTGTAATACATCATCAAGTATAGAAGGAAGAGTTTGGACTGATAATGACAATGATGGAATTTTTGATGAAGATGAGGTAGGAATTGAAGGTATTGAAATTTATATTCAAAACCCTGATGGCACTATTGATATTGTTGTAACTGATGAAAATGGAAATTTTATCTTTGAAGACTTAGAAGAAGGTACTTATACAATATTAGTTGGTTCTGGACCAGATGGGATGGAATTAACAACCTCTACAAGTTATATTGTTACCGTTGGAAATGGAGAAACCGTAGTTTTGGAAAATAGTTTTGGATTTGCAATGGAAACTGCAAATTGTGAAGAATTACTTATTCAAATTAACGGTAACTGCTCGGATGGTGGTAGTGAATATACCGTCTCTGTTTCTATTGATGGTGGTACTTTAGGAGAACAAGGATTCTTAGTAAATTCAACTACGTCAGCAATAAACGGATCTGTGGTTACAGGTTCATTTGAAGATGGTCCTTTTGATAATGAAGCACCATATAATTATACTATTTCTTCGGTTTCTAATCCAGAATGTTCAAACACTTTCGAAGTATCAATTTTTGAATGTACCGTAACCCCAATTGAGTTATTAAGTTTTGAAGGAGAAGTGCATAGAGAAGGGAATATTTTATCTTGGGTTACAGCCTCAGAAATAAATAACGATTTCTTTACTTTAGAAAGAAGTGTTGATGGTGTAAACTTTGAAAAAATTGCAAACATAAATGCAAAAGGAGGCACAACAACCAATGAATACAAATTTATAGATACCGAATTATATACTGGATTGAGATATTATAGATTATTGAATACCGATAATAACGGAACTACCGAAGTTGTTAGTCAACTTATTGAGTTAAGAAGAACTACGTCAATTATTGATATATATCCAATTCCAAGCACAGATATTTTAAATATTGTTTTAACCGAAAACTTAAACACCCAATTAAATATTAGTATTTATAACATAAACGGTCAATTGGTAAAACAATTTGAAACATTAGCGAATAATGGAGAAATTACCATTCCAGTTAATGAATTTAGCACTGGAATTTATTGGCTACAAATCAACAATGAAGAAATTTCTGAATCGGCAAAATTTATTAAGCGATAATAATTTGAATAAAGATTTAGGATTTTGATAATTTAAAGGTGTTTTACTGGAAAGTGAAACACCTTTTTTTAGTTTAATAAATAAGTATTGGAATTATATTTGCAAATTCAAATTTGAAAATAAAATTGGCTATGCATAGCGAAGAAAATAAAAAAAGTCTAAACTTTATTGAGCAAATAATAGAGAACGATATAAAAGAGGGAAATGTTCCAGATACAATTTATACTCGTTTTCCACCCGAACCAAATGGATATTTGCACTTGGGGCATTCTCAAGCAATTTGGTTAAACTTTACTTTAGGTAAACAATATGGTGGTAAAACCAATTTGCGTTTCGATGACACAAACCCTTCTAAAGAAGAACAAGAGTACGTTGATGCCATTCAAAGAGATGTAAAATGGTTGGGTTTTGATTGGGAAGGAGAAGCAAAATTTACTTCCGATTATTTTCAGCAATTATATGATTGGGCTGTTGTGCTTATTAAAAAAGGAAAGGCTTATGTTGATGATTCCACATTTGAAGAAATTCAAGAAATGCGAGGAAATTTAACACAAGCAGGAAAAGAAAGCCCTTTTAGAAACAGAACAGTTGAAGAAAATTTAGATTTGTTTGAAAGAATGAAAAATGGTGAGTTTGATGAAGGCACAAAAGTTTTAAGAGCTAAAATTGATATGGCTTCACCAAATATGTTTCTTCGTGATCCAATTTTGTACAGAATAATGAAAGTAGCACATCATCGTTCTGGCGATAAGTGGTGTATTTATCCAATGTATGATTATGCACACGGGCAAAGTGATGCTATTGAAGGAATTACACATTCAATTTGTACATTAGAATTTGAAAATCATAGACCTCTTTACAATTGGTTTTTAGAAGAAATTGGCATTGAACACAAACCAAAACAAAGAGAATTTGCTCGTTTAAATACCAATTATACTATAATGAGCAAGCGTAAATTATTGCGTTTAGTAAACGAAGGTTTTGTTTCTGGCTGGGATGATCCTCGTATGCCTACAATTTCGGGAATGAGAAGACGTGGTTACACTCCTGAGGCGATTAAGAATTTTTGTGCTAAAGCTGGAATTTCTAAAAGAGAAAGAATTGTTGATATTGCAATGTTGGAATTTTGTGTGCGTGAACACCTAAACGCCACTACCAACAGAATGATGGCTGTTTTAGATCCATTAAAAATTACAATTTCAAATTATCCAGCAGATAAAACCGAAATTATGATTGCCCAAAACAACCCAAGCGATGAAACTGCTGGAACTCGTGAAATTCCATTTACCAGAGAATTATATATTGAACGTACAGATTTCATGGAAGAACCACCAAAAAAATATTTCCGACTAAAACCAGAGGGAATGGTACGTTTAAAAAATGGATACATTATTCAGTGCAATGAAGTTGTAAAAGATGAAAATGGAGAAGTAAAAGAATTAGTTTGCTCTTATGTTGAAAACAGCAAAAGTGGCGAAGATACAAGTGGATTAAAAGTAAAAGGAACTATTCATTGGGTTTCGGCTACGCATTGTAAACAAGTAGAAGTAAGACAATACGACCGTTTATTTGCCGATGAAAACCCAGGCGGACACGATGGGAAAGATTTTATAGAATTTATAAACCCAAACTCATTAACTGTTTTAGAAAATGTTTTGGTTGAACCTGCCTTAACTAACTTAGAAGTAGGTGCAAGAGTACAATTTATGCGTAAAGGCTATTTCTGTGTTGATAAAGATTCTACCACAGAAAAATTAGTATTTAATCAAACAGTTGGGTTAAGAGATTCTTGGGCTAAAATGCAGAAAAAATAAGTTATGAAAGTTTCAGCTTTTGCCCCCGCTAGCGTTGGCAATCTTACTTGTGGTTTCGATTTATTAGGAATGGCATTAAATGAACCAGGCGATTTAGTTTCGGTTGATTTTAATGATTATAATGAAGTCAAAATAGTTGATATTATTGGTGATGGAGGTAAACTTTCGAGAAATGCCGATAAAAACACCACTACTATTCCAATTAAATTAATGCTCAAAAAGCTTAATTTAGAAAAAGGTATTGATGTATTATTAGATAAACGAATGCCTTTGGGAAGCGGAATGGGATCGAGTGCAGCAAGTGCTGTTGCTGGAGCAATGGCTGCGAATGAATTATTAGGAAATCCATTTACAAAACAAGAGTTAATACCTTTTATTTTGGAAGGCGAAGCCTTTGCTTCAGGCTCTGTTCATGGCGATAATGCCATTCCTTGCCTTTTGGGAGGCATTGTGCTTATTTTAGATTATGAACCACTACGAATGGTTGAGCTTCCTGTGCCAGAAAATTTGTATTATTCTTTAGTTCATCCTAATTTAAAAGTGTTAACTAAAGAAGCTCGTGAAATTTTACCCAAGCAATTTTCAATGAAAACCACCATTCAACAAATGGGTTTATTAAGTGGTTTTGTGGCAGGTTTATATGAAAACAACACCGATTTAATTAGCAAATCTTTAAAAGACTTATTGGCAGAACCTTATAGAAAAAATCTAATTACTGGTTTTGACAAAGTATATAATTCTGCCATAAGTACTGGTGCATTAAACTGTGGCATTTCAGGCTCTGGACCTTCGGTTTACGCCCTTTCTACCTCTGCACAAACAGCCGAAAAAGTGGCAAAAACAATGTTGCATACATTTAATACCTTAAACATTGAAGGCGAAATGTATTATGGAAAAATTAATACCGAAGGAGCTAAAATTACCTTTCCTTCTTAGATTTAAAAAAATATTAACCTCTAAAATTTTCACCAACAACTTTAAAAGTCGTTCTACGGTTTTGTTGGTGTTCTTCTTCGGTACAATTTACCCCATCGGCACAATTGTTTACCAATTGAGATTCTCCATACCCTTTCGCTTGCAATCTTCTTCTATCAATGCCTCTACTGGTTAAATAATTCACAACCGACTCGGCTCTTTCTTGCGATAATTGTTGGTTATAACGTGCCGTTCCTCTAGAATCTGTATGCGAACCAAACTCTATAATTAATGCTGGATTATCTTTAAGCAAAATAGATAATTCATCTAAGACTGGCTTGGCATCTTCTCTAATATTTGCTTTATTCAAATCATAATAAATATTATCAATTACAATTTCTTGTTGTTGTACAATTTTATCAAGCACTAAATTTGCTATAATAATTTCTGGATTTGAACTTGGTGTAACTTTAGTATTTACAGTAATTGACTTGGTAAAATACCCACTACTACTTGCAGTAATTTTATACTCCATATTAGGCTCTAAAAGCAGTTCGAAATTACCTTGTGCGTTGGCAACAATACGTTCTGCAATTTTACTTTCAAAACTAAGTCCTAATACTTCTACAATAGCATTTGGAATAGCAACTTTATTTAATTTTTTACTTTTAGAATTTCCTTCAATTTCATACAACTGTTCTTTTACATTTCCTTTCAATAAATACTCTTGAATAACTATTTCTGGAATTACCTCAATATTTTGCTTAGGTGTATCAACCTCTACAATTACCTCTTCTGGTTCTTTAGGTATTTCATCATAAAAATAATAAATATCATCATTTCCTTTTCCTCCACTTCTGGTAGAAGCAAAATAGCCAATAGCTTCAATAGAGTCAATTAATTCAGGTTGGATAGTTGGAGCATATATTAATCCAAAATCATCGGCTGGTGAGTTTATGGGCGTTTTTAAATTCTTAACATTTTTCCAGTTTTTGCCATCTTTTTCTGCCGAAAAAACATCTAAACCACCCATTCCTAAATGTCCATCAGAAGCAAAATACAATCGCCCATCGGTGTGAATAAATGGTGAACCCTCTTTTCCATTTGTATTAATTTCTGGTCCTAAATTTCTTGGAGTTCCCCATCCATCAATCGTTTTTTTAGCAACATATAAATCTTTATCGCCAAAACTATCAGAAGCGTCTGCTGCAAAATACAAGTATTTACCATCTGGCGTTAAATGGCACTGAATTATATTTATAGAATCTTCTTCAAACAAAAATACTCTTTCGGGAATAGTCCACTGCCCTACTCCTTTCTCTTCGCTGTAATAAACTTTGCAATATTCATCTTGGTCTGAATCGGCACTACCACAATGCGAAAAATACACGCCCTTAAAATCAGCAGTAAAGGTAACTGTTCCTTCATTGTAAGCAGTATTTAAACTATCACCAAATGCTTGAGGAGTTAGCCATCGAGCTTCATTTTTTTTGTTATAGCTTACAAATAAATCAGAAAAATCACGCCCTGTCCAACCATAAGTTTTATCACCATTTGCATCTGTTCTATCTGAAGTGAAAACCAATCCGTTTTCTTTGTAAATTATAGGTGCATATTCCGAAGCATTAGTATTTATATCTTGTAAGTTAAAAACTTTGATAGTGCTATCTTCCTTTTGCCATTCAATTGCATTTTCACAAGCAATTATTTGTTTCCTAGCCAATGCTCTATCGGCAGGCGAACTAAAAGCAAATTCTTTAAAAACCTGAATAGCATTTTTATAGTCTTCGGTAGCTTTAAGCATTAAGCCATATTTATATAACAAAAACGGATTGTCTGAATATCCACTTGCTTGCTGATACCATTCAGCAGCTTGTGCAGTTTGGTTTGCATATTTGTAACAATCCCCTATTCTCTCGGCTAATCTTGCTTTAGCCAATAAATCTTGTTCGCCTTCAAATTCTTCTTTATATAAATCGGCAGCAACAGTATATTGAGCTCCATTAAAAGCCGTTTCAGCATCAATTGGTACTTCAAACAACATTTTACAAGAATTTGTAAGTAATATTGTAAATGTTATAAGCAAAAGAAATTTATATATTTTCTTAGTCATTTTATCAATTTGAATTTAAGACTTTTGATGTTTAAGATTTGCAAACACATAACTAAAACATTAAATAACAAATTTTATTTTTCTTTGTTTTTAGGATATTCAATTCGGATATGATATTTACTCCTCAAAATCTTCTTAAATGTTTTTCTAATAAGACTTAAATCTTTGAAAGAAAGGTTACAATTTACTAACTGATTTTTAGCAATTTTAAAGTCTATTATTTTATCTATAAATTCATCAATTTCAACTCCTGTTGGATTTTTTAAACTTTTAGTAGCTGCCTCTACCGAATCGGCTAGCATTAAAATTGCCGTTTCTTTTGAATAAGGTAAAGGTCCGGGGTAGGTAAATTTATTTTCATCAATCGGTACTTCTGGGTTTTCTTCTTTAAATTTCCTATAAAAATACTCAACCCTTGTTTCACCATGATGTGTACGAATAAAATCGATTAAAATATTGGGTAAATTGGCTTCTTTTGCTAGTTCAATACCATCAATAACGTGGTCAATAATAATTTTAGCACTTTCCTCTGCTGAAATTTCATCATGTGGATTTGTTATATTCTCTTGATTTTCTATAAAGTAAATAGGTTTATTCATTTTTCCAATATCGTGGTATAATGCTCCAACTTTTACTAACAATGGATCTGCTTTTATTTCTCGTGCAGCATTTTCTGCCAAGTTTGCAACTTCTAGTGAGTGGTGCATTGTTCCTGGTGCTTCTGCTTGTAATTTTCTTAATAGTGGCTTATTCAAATCACCTAATTCAACTAGAGTTATATTGGAAAGAAAACCAAAAAACTTTTCAAAAACTGGAATTAATGGATAAGCTAAAAGTGTAAGCATTGAATTGGCAAACAAAAACGGATATGCTGCATAATCTACTCGTGCTAATGAGTTATTTCTAACCAACTCTAAACCTGTATAACCAATAAAATAGGCTAATAAAATTACTCCTACAACAGTAAAAAATTGAGACCAATAATAAGTATTACTTGATGATTCAAACGCAATATACCCTACAATTAGATTTAATAAAATAAAATCGTAGCCAACAGGCAACACAAAATATGTTAATACCAAAGTGATAACATATACATAAGAAAAAACACCAACTTGAAAAAAAGACCTCAATAAAATTGGTAAAATACAAAACGGAATTAGATAATAATTCAAAGACTCAATTGAATCACTAACAATAAGTTTAGTAAGAGTTATAAAAATAACAACTAACAAGAATATGAAAGAAAATTTTTGTAAGCTACTATATATCCAAGGTTCATAGAAACGTAAATAGTAAAATAAAACAAAAAAACAAAGCCCACTTATTAAAACATAACCGAGCAAACGAAGATTAAAAAAACTGTTTTCGCTACTTTTATTATACTCTTCTCTTAACGATGAGAGTTGTTGAAAAATATCTTCATTAACTATTTCTCCTGTAGTAACAATATTTTGTCCTTTCTGTAATCCAGCAGTGTATTTTGCCACATTTTTAAGGGAATTTTGAAGTGTTTTTCTGTTAAAATCAGTTTCTTGAATTACATTTTTAACCAATATTTGATTTAAAACATTCTCAATGGGAACTAACTCAATAGGATCATCGTAAGAGAAAATCTCATCTTCAATAAGTTTGGCAATTTTTTTAGAATTATAAAAATCACTTACTTGCTTCAAATAAGATTCATCTTTATTTTTTATATAAATAATACTTTTACCTTTATGATTTTCAGCCAATTCTAAAAAACCAATATCGTAAACTTTATGAATAATTTTTTCTCCAAGTTTATAATAAATATCTTTTTCATAAACCATTGTGCTATCTGGAATTTCACTCAACTTTAAATCCATTGTAGCTCTAAAAGCGTCAATCTTAGTTTTTCTAAAATCTACAATTTTATAATAAGGCACAAAACTTTCTTCAACACTTTTAATATCAGCTTGGTATTGTTCATTTGTTTTTAAAACAGGAAAAGTAAAAGGTGCTAATAAATCTTCGTATTGCCAAGGCTTATCTTTTTCAAATTTATAATTGAATGAACTTTGTGGCATTAACATTGCAACCACAAAAATTGAAAAAAATAATACAAAGGCTCTACTAAACCTTTGATAGTTATTTACTAATTGTTCTATCCAATTTTTCAAATCTTTATTATTACTTCAAATAAATTATAAAAATAAAACGTTGTTAAATGCAGTTAATATTTTAAACGCATAACAAATTTAGCAATCTTTTAGACTTACAAATTAAAAACAAGTTTTATATGAGAATTTCTTTTGTTTTGATACTAACTTTTTGTTTTTCATACCTGAATATCTTTGCACAAGAAAACACCAGCTCTGTAAAAGTAGATTCTGGCTTAGTGGCATTAAAAACAATTTCAAATGCAATGATTACTGGAAACACTCCAGAAATGAGAAAAGAAAAATGTTTTGAATTTATTCCAGCATTAGTAAATTATTTAAAACAGCCCAACTCTTACCAAATTGATTTAGGATATTTAGATAATATCTCGGTTTTAACTGCTCCCGATAATTCTTTTAGAATACTTACTTGGAATGTAGAAGAAACAATCTCTAATACAGGTGAATATAAATCTTACAAATCAACTGAAGATTTATTTGCCAATCAGTTAAAATATTCTTACTACGGTGCTATTCAAATGAATGCCGAAACATTAAAGTTGTTCCCACTTTCCGATAAATCTGAGGATATAAAAAATCCCGAAGATTTAATTTTAGACAATGAAAATTGGTATGGTGCGGTTTATTATGCTATTCAACAATTTAGTTTAAATGGAGAAAACTGTTACGCATTATGTGGTTGGGATGGAAACACTGGTATTAGTGAAAAGAAGATTATAGATATTTTAAGTTTCAAAAACGAAAAAGCAATTTTTGGAATGCCTATAATTGAAGTAATACGAGATGGACAAGGTGGCATAAAAAATCGTTACGTTTTAGAATATCGTGCTGGGTCTGGTGTTTCAATGAATTGGGATGAAAAAAGAAATATGTTTATTTTCGATTTTATTGAAGCTCCAGATGAAGAGTCTCGTGGAATATATCCAACTTACATTCCCGATGGAACTTATAATGGATTAAAGTATGAAAATAATATGTGGCGATATGTTGAAAGAGTTTATGAAGGCAACAACATAAGCCCCGACCAATTATTCCAAGATAGACAGCAAAAGTTACAAGATTCTAACATTAAAAAATCAAAAAAGAAGAAAAAGAAAAGAAGAAAAAAGTAAACTTAAAACTGAATGATTAATTTTGATTTGTAAATTATGTTTCTATCTTAATTCTTAATTCAAAAAATTGGACTTTAACGACATTCTAAAAGCAGTAGAAAAAAGGGAATTTAAACCCATTTATTTTTTGCAAGGCGAAGAAAATTATTTCATTGACAAAATCACAGAAAAACTAGAATCTTCGGTTTTAACAGAGGCTGAAAAAGGATTTAATCAAACGGTATTGTATGGTAAAGATGTAGAAGTAGGACAATTAATTTCTACGGCAAAACGCTTTCCAATGATGAGTGAATATCAGGTAGTAATTTTGAAAGAAGCTCAACAAATGAAAAATATAACCGATTTACATTCGTATATTAAAAATCCTTCGCCACAAACAATTTTAGTAATCAACTACCGAAGCAAGAAAATTGATGGGCGTTCTAAATTTTACAAAGACTTGGCAAAAAATGCCATAGTTTACACAGCTAAGCCAATTTACGAAAATAAAGTTCCAAACTGGATACGAGGAATTTTAAAAGATAAAGGTTTTAATACAGAAGCAGAAGTTCCTATGCTATTAGCCGAAACTTATGGAACAAATTTAAACCTAATAGATAAAGAGCTTAATAAGTTGGCATTGAACCTTAAAAAAGGAGCAACCATTACAGCTAAAGATGTAGAAAAATATGCAGGAGTAAGCAGAGAGTTTAGTGTTTTTGAATTACAAAAAGCAATTGGTTTTAGAAACGCACAAAAAGCCTTTAAAATAGCCGCCTATTTTGGAAGAAACCCAAAATCGGCACACATTACTGTTATTGTTGGCAACTTATATAATTATTTCAACAAAGTGTATCGCTTGCATTTTCACAGAAATAAAAGCCGAAAAGACCTACAAAAAATTTTGGAATTACAATTTGAGTTTTTTGTAGATGAGTACCAAAAAACAGCAAGAAATTATTCAATACAACAAGTAGAAAAAACTATTAAAATACTTCAAGAAATTGATTTAAAATCTAAAGGTATTGATGCCCCACCTACTTCTGAAGAAGATTTGTTGAGAGAAATGATAAGTCAAATTTTAAGTTGTTAAATTCAATATAAAAATTTAAACAGTGGATTTCGGTAAATTATCTGATATATCAAAAGTAGATTTTTCAATGCCTAAGCCACATTTAGCAACTCAAAAAGTATTGAACAAATACGAAAAAACCAATACATTAGAGTGGCAAATTGGGGCAAACTTATGGGCAAATCCTTTATGGAAAAATCACTTATATCCTGCAAAAGCAAAGCAGGCTGAATTTCTTACTTTTTACGGAAAAAAACTTTCTTGTTTGGAATTAAATGCCACTTTTTATAGAATTTTTGAACCTAAAACAATTGAAAAATGGGTAAATCAAGTACCCAATAATTTTAAGTTTTATCCTAAATTTTATAAAGAAATAAGCCACAACTTTCATCTTAAAAATTGCAAAGAATTAACAAAAGCCTTTTTACATTCTATTAGTTTTTTTGGAAAAAAATTGGGTGTTCCTTTTTTACAATTGCCACCAAATTTTTCGCCACATTATGCCAAAAATCTAATAAATTTTATCGAAAATCTTCCAAATAACTTAAAAATTGCCGTAGAATTTAGGCATCAGCATTGGTTTAGAAACTATGGAATTGTTGAAGAAGTTTTTGAGCTTTTAGAAGCAAAAAACCACACAACAATCATAACAGCAACATCTGGAAAACGTGAATTAATTCACCAACGACTTACAAATGGAACATTATTTTTAAGATTTTCAGGTAATAAATTACACCCTAGCGATTACCAAAGAATAGACAACTGGCTAAACTTAATAGAAGAATGGAAAATCCAAGGACTACAAAAGGTAATTTGGATTATTCATCAACCCGATGAAGAATTTTCAGCACCTAAAACCATTCAATACATATATCAAAAGTTAGGAAAAAATCTAAGCCTATATCCACAATTTGAGCAAGGAAGTCTGTTTTAACAAATTTTCGTACTCTTTACAGAACAATTAGTATAAAAATAGAGTTTATTTGCATTGTGATAACATTAAATCTTAAACAACAATTTTGTCAGTCTGATAAAAAATCAAATTGCCAAGAATTAAGTAATTTTAGCATTACCTATAAAATACATAAATCAATAAATGCAACCAGCGAAAATTGGGATTTTGTAGATGATAAACAAACTGTTTTTCTTAAAAAATCTTACCTTTCGGCATTAGAAAATGTAAACTCCGATTTACATGGTTTTAGATATGTTGAATTTTATAAAGATAATAAGCTAATTGCAGTTGCTTACTTTCAGTTGCTTGAATTAAAAGAAAATATTGGAATTGAAACAGAAGATTCTTGGTCGAAAAAAAAGCTAAAACAAGCCATAAATAGCATAAAATTCAGATTGCTAATTTGTGGAAATGCCTATAT
>JAHDDA010000026.1:0-2419 GCA_020629595.1 Chitinophagales bacterium | reverse complement strand
TATCTATGAATACTAAGTTATAAATTTTGTATCTTATATTTTCATTAGTTTAAGTTTGTCTTTAATGTAAGAAAGATGAGAAATTTACACAGCATAGGATTAATTCAAAAATGGATTAAAGAGGGAGAAGGAAGCCGACTTGATTTTAAAACTAAAATTAGTTCAAGACTAAAAATTGCTAAAAACTTAGTTGCATTTGCCAATAGTAGAGGCGGAAAACTTGTAGTTGGTGTTGAAGATAAAGGTTTTGTTGTTGGCGTAGATTACGAAGGCGAAAAATTCGAATTAGAAAAAGCTGCCGAACAGTTTTGTACACCAAGAATAAGATTGCGTTTTTCAAAATTACAACACCAATACAAAACCATTTTAATTGCCGAAGTACCCGAAAGCAATACTAAACCTCATTTTGTTATTGATAAAAACAAGCAAAAACAACTATATGTTCGTTTTGCCGATGCCTGTGTTACGCCTCCACCCGCCATTCAGCAAATGTTGGAACGTGGCGAATTGAATGGACTAAAACGTACCCACGATTATGAAATTGCCAAGAAAAATTTACTGGAATTTTTAATATTAAATAAAAATTTAACCGTTGAAAAATGGGCTGAACACAGAAACATTTCGCAACAGAATGCTAAACGATTTTTAGTCGATATTTTATTGGAAGGATGCATAACTGTAAAAGTAAAAACCCAAGAACTTACATTTAATTTGACATAAAATTCTACTAAGAACTTACCGTTTTCTTTTTCAAGCGTACAATTTTAGTTTTATCTGGTAAAAATCCTAAATTTTGCTCATAATGGCTTTCAATCCATTTTAAAGTTGCCGTAGTATCTAACTTAAAACCCATTGGGTGCATTTCGTAGTACAATAACGGATTATAATAGGCACTATCGCAATTAGAACAATAACTTTCAAACTTATTTAAAAAGCCAGCAAATTCAACAAAATTATCATCATCAATATTTTTATGATTCCCAGAAAACAAAGGCAAAGTATCATTTACAACAATTTCATTGTTATCAAAGATTAACCTTTTAATTTTATCAATTTCTGGTGCTTTTATGCCCATTAACACTTCAATATTGCTATTATCCAACTTTCTAACAATGGGTAAAATTCCAAAATGATTGAACAGCATTATTTTATCATTCTCATAAATTATATCTTCGCCGAGTTTAATTTTTACATCCTTATAAATCTTTTGTGCTTCTACTACCCCAACTTCTTTAGCCGATATTAAACATTCATTATCAAGAAAATACCATTCTGTTGGAGAACTTCCCCAAATAGGTGCATCTTCATTTTGTGTATTGCAAATTATACCACTTACAAGCAGTAAAAACACAATTCCCAACTGATACCATTCTATTTTCATTTAAAATAATTTGAAAGCAATAATATTATTAATCAAAACAAACAAGTTTTTGTTCAATTCGTAGCAATATCTAGTAAATTTGTACTCGTTTTGAAAAATTTTTAATAAAAATCAATAATTATTAGTAATGCAACATCTTTTATCAGAAAGAATTAAAAATATGGCGGTTTCAGCTACCTTAGCTATGGCTGCTAAAAGTAGAGAACTTCAAGCAAAAGGTATTGATGTTATTCCATTAAGTTTAGGCGAACCCGATTTTGGAACACCACAACATATTAAAGAAGCAGGCAAGCAAGCCATTGATGATGGTTATTCAAAATATACACCAGTTCCTGGTTTTAAAGATTTGCAAGAAGCCATTGTACATAAGTTTAAAAGAGACAATGGATTAGAATACACTACCGAGCAAATTGTTGTTTCAACAGGAGCAAAACAAACCCTTGCCAATATTGCAATGTGTTTAGTAAACGAAGGCGATGAAGTAATTATGCCCATTCCCTACTGGGTTTCTTACGAGGCACAAATAGAATTGGCAGGCGGAAAAGTAATTGGTGTGCCTACTACTATTGAGAACGATTTTAAAATGACACCTCAACAGTTAGAAAATGCCATTACCGATAAAACAAAATTGTTTATATTTTCCTCTCCTTGTAATCCGTCGGGATCGGTTTATACTTTAGAAGAATTAATTGAATTGGCAAAAGTATTTGAGCAACATCCCGATATTGTAGTTGTTTCTGATGAAATTTATGAGTTAATTAATTTTACTGGAAAGCACGCCAGCATTGGCACAATACCAAGTATGAAAGACCGAACTATTACGGTAAATGGTTTATCGAAGGGATTTGCAATGACAGGTTGGCGATTGGGTTATATGGGTGCTCCAACAGCAATAGCAAAGGCTTGCTCTAAAATGCAAGGACAATTTACTTCTGGTACAAGTGCCGTAACGCAACGTGCGGCTATTACTGCTTTGGGCGATAATATTGAACCATCATTGGCAATGAAAGAAGCCTTTTTAAAGCGTAGAGATTTGGT
>JAHDDA010000025.1:4463-14854 GCA_020629595.1 Chitinophagales bacterium | reverse complement strand
GAAGATATTTCAGTATCAGCTTCAGGAACTTATACATTAACAGTAACAGATGCAAACGGATGTGATGCAACTGCAACTGCTACAGTAACAATTAATGATGAGCCTTCAATTAGCTTACAAGATGTTGAGATTTGTGCTGATAATGCACCAGCTATGTTAATGGGACCTGCAGGTTTCGCAACTTATGCTTGGTCAACTGGACAAGGTACTCAAAACATTCAAGTAACTACTTCAGGAACTTATACATTAACAGTAACAGATGCAAACGGATGTGATGCTTCAGCTTCAGCTACAGTAACAATTAACCCAGAGCCATCAATTACATTACAAGATGTTGTAGTTTGTGCTGATGAAGCTCCAGTAACATTGTTCGGACCTGCAGGCTTTGCTGCTTACACTTGGTCAACAGGTGCTTCTTCTCAGAATATTACAGTAGGTGCTTCTGGCGTTTATACTTTAACAGTTGTTGATGCAAACGGATGTGATGCAACAGCTTCAGCTACAGTAACAATTAACCCAGAGCCAACAATTGCATTACCTGATTACGAAGTATGTGCTGATGATGCTCCAGTAACAGTTCAAGGTCCAGCTGGATTTGCAACTTACACTTGGTCAAATGGTGCAACTTCTCAATCAATCACAGTTTCAACTTCAGGTGTTTACACTTTAACTGTAACTGATTTCAATGGTTGTGATGCTACTGCAGTATCTGTTGTAACAATTAACCCAGAGCCAACAATTTCATTAGAAAATGTTGTAGTATGTGCTAATGATTTACCAGCTACAATTGAAGGTCCTTCAGGATTTGCTTCATATATGTGGTCAAATGGTATGATGACTCAAAATATTCAAGTAGAGGCTGCAGGAACTTATACATTAACAGTAATGGATGCAAACGGATGTGATGCTACTGCTACTGCTACAGTATTAGTAAACCAAGAGCCTACTTTAATCTTAGATGACGTAACAGTTTGTGAAGATGATTTACCAGTAATGGTTTCAGCTCCTGCTGGATTCGCTTCTTACGAGTGGTCTAACGGTGAAATGGGACAATCATTTATGACTTCAACAGAAGGAGTTTACTTCTTAACAGTAACTGATTCAAATGGATGTCAAGCAACTTATGCTGCTACAGTTTCTATCTTACAAAATCCAGTTATTGATTTAGAAGATATTTCTGTATGTGCTGATGATTTACCAGCTATTATTGATGGTCCTGCAGGTTTTGCTTCTTACGCTTGGTCAACAGGTGCAACATCTCAAGATATTGCAGTTTCAACTTCTGGAGTTTACTCATTAACAGTAACTGACTTTAAAGGATGTACTGCTACTGCTGAAGCTACAGTAACTATCAATGAAATTCCAACATTTGATTTAGAAGATATTACAGTATGTGAAGATGATTCACCTGTAACTATTACAGCTCCTGCTGGATATGCTTCTTATATATGGTCGAATGGTTCTGTTGGACAAACAATTACTACTACAGTTTCTGGTGCTATTGATTTAACAGTAACAGATGCGAACGGATGTTCTTACACTGATGAAGTAGTTGTAGCTATCAACCAAAACCCAATATTCGACTTAAACGATGTTGATGCTTGTGCTGAAGATTTACCAGCTACAATTTACGGTCCTGGTCCTGCTGGATTCTACACTTACGAGTGGTCTAACGGTGCTACGACTCAAGATTTAATTGTTTCAACTCCTGGTGTTTATACATTAACTGTAACAGATGCTAACGGTTGTCAATCAACTGAAAGTTCAACTGTAACTATTGGAGGTGATGTAAACTTTGATTTAGAAGATATGACAGCTTGTGAAGGTTCAACAGTAACATTAAATGGTCCTGCTGGATTCTCAACTTACGCTTGGTCAAATGGTATGACAACTCAAAACATTATGGTTTCTGAGTCTGGAACTTACTCATTAACTGTTTCAAATGGTGACGGTTGTTCAGCTTCTGCAAGTGCAACAGTAACAATCTTAGCTGCTCCATCAATTGAGTTAGCTGATATTGAAATTTGTGCTGAAGATGCACCTGCTACATTAACTGCACCTGCTGGTTTTGCAACTTATACTTGGTCAAACGGTGCTACAACTCAATCAATTACAGTTTCAACTTCAGGTACTTACTCTGTAACTGTTGCTGATGTTAATGGTTGTGTAGCTTCTGCTGCTGCTTCAGTAACAATTAATGCTGCACCAGCTATTACTTTAGAAGATGTAGATGTATGTGAAGGTGAGTCTGCAACATTAACTGCTCCAGGTGGTTTTGCTGCTTACTTATGGTCAACAGGTTCAACTGCTCAATCAATTGAAGTAACAGGAACTGGAACTTACTCAGTAACTGTAACAGATGCTAACGGATGTATGGCTTCAGCTTCTGCTAACGTAAATGTTGGAGGTGGTGTAAGCATATCAATTGAAGGTGATATGATTTGTGAAGGTGAAACTACAACATTAACTGCACCTGCTGGATTTGCTTCTTACTCTTGGAATACAGGAGCTTCAACTCAATCAATCACTGTTTCATCTGCAGGTACTTATACAGTAACTGTTGAAACTGCTGAAGGTTGTTCAGGTTCTGCTTCTGCTGAAGTAATGGTTAATCCTAACCCAATGGCTACAGTAACAAGTGTAGAAGTTTGTGATGATGCGTTCCCAGTAACATTAACGGCTAATGGTGGTGTAAGCTACGTTTGGTCAACAGGCGAAACTACACAATCAATTGAAGTAAATGCTTTTGATACTTACACTGTAACAGTAACAGATGCTAACGGATGTACTGATACTGCACAAGGTTCTGTAGAACAAGGTCCAGATTGTACTGAAGACTTAGCTTCTTATGGTGATACTGTATTCTTAGACTTAAACGGAAACGGAGTTCAAGATGCTGATGAGCCAGGTATTGAAGGTGTAACAGTAACATTAACTGATGAAAACGGAAATGTTGTTGGAACTACTGAAACTGACGAAAACGGTGATTATATCTTCGTTGATTTAGCACCAGGTACTTATACTGGTACTGTTGATGCAAGTGATACTGAAGTTGCTGATTTAGATATCACTACTGATGGTTCATTCACAATTAACTTAGGTGAAGGAGACGTATATGTTGATGGTGATTTCGGTTTCCAACCAGAAGAAGAAATCTTAGGAACTATTGGTGATTACGTTTGGATGGATACAGACGGAGACCAAGTTCAAGATGCTGATGAAATGGGAATTGCAAATATTACAGTAACATTAACTGATGCTGATGGAAATATTGTAGCAACAACTGAAACAGATGAAAACGGTAACTACTTATTTACTGATTTACCATTAGGTACTTACACAGTAACAGTAGATGCTAATGATGCTGATTTAGGCGATAAAGAACCTACAACTACTACAGTTTACACTACTACAATTACTGAAGATGCACCAGTTGATTTAACTAACGACTTTGGTTTCAATGCACCAGCTACTTGTACTTTAGATGTAAATGTTGAGGCGTTATGTGCTATCACTCAGGATGTTTATGACTTAATTATCACTTTTGGTGGTGTTGAAGGAGCTACTGGATATACAGTAACTAACAATACTAACGGTCAAGTTGTAAATGTAGCTGCTGACGGAAGTACTGCAGTATTTACAGGTATGGATGCTGACTTTGGTTATAGTGTAACTGTAACTGTTGATGGTGTTGCTAACTGTTCTGAAACTGTAAGTTCAGATGCTGCACAATGTCAAGGTGTTACTGCTGTTGAATTAATTGAATTTGATGGACGTAAAGTAGATGCTGATAACTTCTTATTCTGGTCAACAGCTCAAGAAGTAGATGTGGATTACTTCATCTTAGAACGTTCTGCTAATGGTGTTGATTTCGAAGCTATCGGAAACATTAACGCTACTGGTAACTCAACTGCAACTCAATCTTACGATTACACAGATGCAAACGTTGGAGTAGGTACTTACTACTACCGATTAGCTGAAATGACTACAACTGGCGAGTACAACTTAGTAAGCGATGTTGTTGCATTAACTCGTAATGCTGAATTCGGAATTAGCAATGTTTACCCAACTAACGCTATTAACAATGTTACTATCGACATTAACGCTAATATCCCAACTGATGTAACTGTTGAGGTATTTGGTACTGATGGACGTGTTATGGATATTGCAACTATCAATGTTGATGGAACTGCATCATTCGTATTAGACGTAACAGCTTATACTGCTGGTATGTACTTTGTACGTATCAACAATGGTGTTGAAGCTGCTACTGCTCAATTCATTAAGCAGTAATTAGCAAAGTATTAAATTCGGCTTCGTTGTGAAACGAGGCTGAATATAAATACCTAAAATTTAAAGGGTGAAACTGGAAACAGTTTCACCCTTTTTTTATATTTAAACTTCAGGAATAGTTTTAAAATGAAAAACAAAATAATTACTACTAAAGATGGAAGTAACTCTTTAGAGTCGGCAGTTTTTGGCGAAGCTTACCATTCAATACACGGAGCCATTCAAGAATCAGAATATGTTTTTATAGGACACGGATTGGAGTATATGGCGTATAGAAAAGATATTATTAATGTATTTGAAATGGGATTTGGAACAGGTTTAAATGCTTGGTTGACTTATTTATTTGCTAAAGAAAATAATGTAGCTATTAATTATTATTCAATAGAACAATACCCAGTTGCTTTAGAAACCGCCAAAGAATTAAACTATACGAATACTACTGAAGAGATTATTGACTTTGAAAAATTACATACTACAAATTGGGAAATAGCCAATATGATTTCTTCTAATTTTATATTAACCAAAGAAAAAATTGATTTGCATAATTTTGACTCTTCTCTAAAATTTGACTTAATTTTTTACGATGCTTTTGCTCCAAATGCTCAATCCGATTTATGGACGTGTGAAATATTTGCTAAAATGTATCGAATGCTAAATAATAAAGGAATATTAGTTACCTATTGTGCCAAAGGCTATGTAAGAAGAAACTTAGAACAAGCAGGTTTTACAGTTGAAAGGTTAGATGGTCCACCAGGGAAAAGAGAAATGCTGAGGGCTCAAAAGCTTTGTTAAAGTAAAAAATTATTCAGAATCAAAAACAAATATTTTTCCATAATTATCACCTTCAGAACTAATAAATAAATTACTATCATTATCGAAAGTAATGCCTTCAGGTTGTGGCATATCATCTTCGTTAAAAAAGATAATTTCTTTTATTGTTTTTTCTGCATTAAAAATAACCAACGAACTACCACGAGCCGAACAAATATAAAAATCGCCAGTTTCTGGATGAATACTAATACCCGATGGTGCAAATTTATTTATTCTTTTTAGGAATGAAGGTTTAGCACTTTTACTTACCAAAAAGCCTTTCAATTCATTCTGGTCAATTTCCAAAAAAGGAAATTTCTCCAATGTGTGATTATCTAAGTTAAAAGCATAAATTGATTTTGTATCTGATGAATTGTTCAAAGATCTTCCTTTACAAGCTAATAACAAAGCATTGTAATCTTCACTAAAAGCCAAACCTTCAACGTCATTTTCTTCAGATAAAGGAGTTTTAATTTTTATTGTTTCTTGACTTTCTGTATCAAACAAGTAAATAGTACCACTACTATTTACAACAGCAATTTTATCGTTAAGCTGTTCAATTCCTTCATAATCCCCAGATTTACCAAAACTATAACTACCTAAAACAGCACCAGTAAATTTATTAATACCATAGATTTTTCCTTTTTCATCATTTACACTAATTAATACATTGGTATTGGTATCGAAGTCCAAACCCGAAATTTCAGCTAACTTAGATGGTAAATCAAAAACTTTAGTTGGTTTACTTAAATTATAAGTTATTGAATTATCGTTATTAGAAAAACGAGCCGAAAAGTTTAATGAATAACTTTCGGAAACAACAGCAAATGAAAAAATGATAAATGCTGTAAATAATAAGGCAATACTTTTAAAATAAGAAAAATTCATTTAGCGAATATATTAAGGAAATGTCGATTGAAAAATAATTTTATAACATATTGAAATCAATTTAGTCTTTTCGTTTAATCTATCAATTTTCAGAATTAAGAAATTTAAGAGTTTTCGATAAATAAAAGAAATTGATTTTTATAGAGTAACTTTATCTTGCAAATCCATAAATCCTATAAATTCCAGTATAGACAAAAAATAAAACTTCAAATTATGAAATACCTATTTTTAATTGTTTTTCTTTTCAATGTTGCTGAAAATCTATCGGCACAAATAATAGATACTACAAAAGTTTTCTTTTTTAAGAAAGCAAGCAAAGATCATCATAGTAAAAATATGGCTTGCGGTGTTATGCCCAATGGATATTTTACTTTAGGCAGAGCACTTACAGAGTATGGAGGGAAATATCTATCCCTTAGAAAATATCATTTTAATGGAAAATTATTTGCAGATTTAACATTAGATACAGAAAAAGAAGGTTTTGTACAAGTAAATTATGGCAGATGTTTGGCACAAGTAAGCGAAACAGAATGGGTTTTGAGTTATTTGTATAGAACCGATGGCGATAATGGCAACGATGTAGATATAAAAGTGATTAAATTCAACTTGGAAGGAGAAATTATTTGGGAAACAGTTTATGGTGGTTTACATTTCGATATTGCACAACAAGTTGTAGTTACAGAAGAAAACAACATTGCCGTTGTTGGCGAAAAATCACTGTGTTATAGCTGTGGTACTACAAAAGGTTACTTTGTATTAATAAATCAAGAGAATGGAGAAATTATTTGGGAATTAACAGAAGAAAATATGCCTCTGCTAGCCATATCAAAATTTAGAGGTGTTATTGATAGAGGCGATTACTTTATTGTAGGAGGCGCTAGAGAAGTTAATAATGTTTATATGGCCAACCTTAAAAAAATTGATAAAATAAATGGTGCAATTTTAGAAGAAATAATTTTAGAAGAAAACATAGGATGTTCGGTAACAATAAACACAATACCAAATAAGCCAAACGAATTTTATTTTGAAACCTGTAATGATGAAACGGAGTACAAGACAAGAGGAGTAATGGATGATTCATTTAACATAATTTGGGACAGTAAAATGTCTTTTGATGTTTGGAAATTTACAGGTGCCACAAAGCCATTTATAAATGAAGATTATTCCTATATAAACCTTTATCACGACTATTACCCACACGAACAATACGGATTGTTTTATAAAATTGGCATTTTAGGATTAGATAACGAAGGTGAATTTAGTTTTGTTACACCAATAAATATAGATCCTGATATTAATGTTAGAATTAGCGATATTTGTAAAACACCAGATGGTGGTTATTTACTAGCAGGCTATGAGAAATATCCATCACCACAACATGGCTTACTTATAAAAACAGATAGCCTAGGAAATACCTGTTTTCCAGCCTATTGCGACAGTACGATTTATCAGGTGGATACTATTATCAATAATACGTCAAATTTATCTGTACTTGAGTCTGACTCATCTTTTACCAACAATTTCAATATCACCACCGCCCAATCAGGCATAAAAATATTTCCTAACCCAATTAGTAAAGGTGAGATTGTAAATATTAGCCTCAACAATACTAATGATGCCATTATAGAAACTCAAATATTTAGTATTGATGGTAAGCAGTTGTATTTTCAACAATCCAACGGTGCAAATCAAATCCCAATCAACAACCTACTTTCTGGCGTTTATATGGTAAAAGTTCGTACAAGAAAAGGCGTGCTTTATTCAAGGCGTTTGGTGGTGGAGTAAATATTCATTGTCTGAATCAGGATACCTAATATTTTAAGATGAATAGGATAAATTAGTTTTAAAGTCCATTAAGGCTTCAAACAAATGGAAAAATTAGCCACACGAAATAATACTACAAAAGTCAAAAAAATGTATTAATTTTGCATTGTCTTTTGAAAGAGGGAACATTTTATGTGTTCCCTCTTTTATTTGTACCATAATGAAAAGTGCTTTAGAAAATAGAATTGAAAAGGCTTTAGAAGACCTATTTGCCGAAACCGATGCGTTTTTAGTAGAAGTAAAAATATCGGGTGGTACTAAAATAGAAGTGTATATTGATTGTATGGAAACCAATGTAACTATTGATCAATGTGCCTCGACAAGCAGGTATTTAGAAGAAATTTTAGAAACCGAACAGTTAGTACCAGAAAAATATGTTTTAGAAGTTTCTTCGCCAGGAATGACCAACCCTTTAAGAGTGCCTAAGCAGTTTCAAAAAAGCATAGGACGCTTGGTAAAAGTGCTTTCGTATGATGGTATAAAAAGAGAAGGTGTTTTAGTTAATTTTGATGAAAATGGTTTTAGCATTGAAGAACATAAAAAACCATCTAAGAAAAATAAACAAGCCGAAATAATTACACATAATTACCAATTTGAGGCAGTAAAAAGTGTAGTGAAAGCTTTTGAGTTTCCAAAAATTAAGTAAAATGAACAGTCAAAAACTAATTGAGTCATTTAAAGAACTAAAAGAGTTAAAAAACATAAATCGTCCAACAATGATGAAAGTGTTGGAAGAAGTTTTCAGAACCATAATTCGTAAAAAATTTGGTACAGATGAAAACTGCGATGTTATTGTAAATACCGATAAAGGAGATTTAGAAATTTGGAGAACTCGTGAAATTGTTGAAGTAGGAGCCGTAGAAGACTCGCACTTACAATTAGATACCAAAGAAGCAAAAAGCTTACAAGTAGAGTTAGAATTAGATGATGATGATATAGAAGTTGGCGAAGAAATTTACGAAAGAATATTTATAAACGATTTTGGAAGAAGAGCCGTTTTGGCAGCTCGTCAAACATTAAAATCTAAAATTGTTGAAATAGAAAAAGACGAACTTTATAAACATTATAAAGATAGAGTAGGAGAGATAATAAATGGTGAGGTTTACCAAGTTTGGAAACGTGAATTGTTGGTTTTAGATGATGAAGGAAACGAACTAAGTTTACCTAAACACGAAATGATTAAAAGAGACTTTTATAAAAAAGGAGACACCATAAAAGCCATTATAAAAGAAGTAGAATTAAGAAATAATAATCCAATTATTAGATTATCAAGAACAGATAACAACTTTTTAGCAAAATTATTAGAATTAGAAGTTCCCGAAATATTTGATGGATTAATAACCATAAAAAGAATTGCCCGTACACCTGGAGAAAGAGCAAAAGTTGCCGTAGAATCTTACGATGATAGAATTGATCCAGTAGGAGCTTGTGTAGGAATGAAAGGTTCTCGTATTCATGGAATAGTTCGTGAATTAAATAACGAAAACATAGACATAATTCCATTTACAGAAAATACTAGCTTATTTATACAGCGTTGTCTTACGCCTGCAAAGATTAATTCAATGCGTTTGAATGAAGAAGACCGAAAAGCATCGGTATATTTAGATCCAGATGAAGTTTCTAAAGCAATAGGAAAAGGGGGATTAAATATTAAATTAGCCTCTAAATTGGCAAATTATCAAATAGATGTTTACAGAGATGTTGATGATGTTGATGAATTTGATGATATTGAATTACAAGAATTTGCTGATGAAATAGATCAGTGGGTAATTGATGCTTTGGTAAATATTGGGTGCGATACAGCACGTTCAGTATTAAACTTAAAACCAGAAGAGGTAGTGCGTAGAGCCGACCTTGAAGAAGAAACGGTTAACGATTTATTCAAAATTTTAACCGAAGAATTTGACGAAGAAGGGGGAAATGGAGAATAAAATCCATATTTTTTCCTCAAAATTTATAAACTACCACCACATAAAAGGTAGTAATGCTAACAACTAAGTTTATCTTTGTAGCTTATTTGCGTGTTACATTACTAAAAATGTGGTTGGTAACACAGCAACATTAATAAGTTGCAAAATGTTGTTTTCTATATTGGAAAATGGCAAACAATAAAACTTAGTATAGCCGAATGGCAGGAATAAGCAAACCAATAAAGCTATTGAAGGTAGCCAAGGAATTTAACCTTGGGGTGGATTACATTGCAAATTTTTTAAACGATAATAGTTTTGAAATTAATGCACATCCTATGTCTAAAGTTACCCCAGAAATGTACGACGCACTCTTAGACAAGTTTGCTAAGGACAAGGAGATTAAAGCACGTTCTGAAAAGTTAGAATTGGCAAGTTCGTTAAAAGAAGCTCGCCAAGAAAAACGAGATTTAGAAAAAACAGTAGAAGAAAAGGTTATTACTCCTACAATAAAAGAAGTAGCACCTATTACTGTTGAAGAATCCGAACCAGTAGTTGAAGATACATCACTTGTTGAAACACCGTTGCCAGAACCTACTTTGGAAACTCCAACACCCAAAGAAACTGTTGAACCTGAAATAGTAGAAAAAGAACCTACACCAGTAGTAGAAG
>JAHDDA010000025.1:0-4363 GCA_020629595.1 Chitinophagales bacterium | reverse complement strand
TTTCTGAGGAAAAAGATGATAAAGGTTTAAAAGTTTTAGGGAAAATTGACTTGGCAAGTGTTAATAAAAAACCTAAGAAAACTACAAACAAAGAAAAGCCCAAGCCATCAAATAATAAAAAAGATTTTAAAAAGAAGGAAACACCAAAGCACAAGGTAGAACCTAAACAACATACACATAGTAAACCGCCACAGCCAAAGGCAGAACTACCAAAACCAGTGGCTACTAATAAGGTAAAACCCGAAGAACCTAAAAAAGAAGAAGACAACTTCTTAAAAACTAAAAAGCACAACCTTTCTGGTCCTAAAATACTTGGTAAAATTGAATTGCCAACAAAGGCAGATAAAAAGTCAAAACAAAAATCGAAGCAAAGTAACCAAAGAGGTAAAAGCAATAATGCTGCTGGTGATAAAAAGAAGAGACCACGTAAAAGAATTTCTACTGGCAAAAAAGTGAATGTAGTTGCCGAAAGTAGAAAAATAGATAGAAGAAATACTCGAGGTAAAAAAGGAGCCAACAACAGAAAAGGCAAAAACGATAAAAACGAACAAACTACCGTATCTGAAAAAGCTATTCAGGATAAGATAAGAGCAACAATGGCTCGTATGAGTGGTGGAAAAAGTAATATTGGTCAAAAAAGACGTAGAGAAAAAAGAGCCAATATTGCCGAAAAAACTGCTATGCAGGAATTAGCTGCTCAAGAACAAGAAAAAATCTTAGAAGTAACTGAGTTTATTACGGTAAGTGAGTTGGCAAGCCTTATGGATGTAGGTTCTACCGATATTATTACTTCTTGTATGAACTTAGGAACTTTTGTTTCCATAAACCAGCGTTTAGATGCTGAAATAATTGAATTGGTAACCGATGAATTTGGCTTTGAAGTGAAATTTATTGATGTTGCTGAAGAAGAAGACGCCGAAGTAGAAATCATTGATGATCCAGAAGACTTAGTAGAACGCTCACCTATTGTTACTGTAATGGGACACGTTGATCATGGTAAAACATCTTTACTAGATTACATTAGAAATGCCAACGTAATTGCTGGAGAGGCTGGTGGAATTACCCAACACATTGGGGCGTATGAAGTAAAAACCGAAAGTGGAAAAAGAATTACTTTTTTAGATACACCAGGACACGAAGCCTTTACGGCAATGCGTGCTAGGGGAGCTAAAATTACCGATATTGCTGTAATAGTTGTTGCCGCCGATGATGCAGTAATGCCTCAAACAAAAGAAGCAATTAGCCACGCAAGAGCTGCAGGTGTACCAATGGTGTTTGCTCTAAACAAAATGGATAAAGAAGGTGCTAATGCCGACAAAATTAGAGAACAACTTTCGCAAGAAAACATATTAGTAGAAGAATGGGGTGGAAACTACCAGTCGCAAGAAATTTCTGCTAAAAGAGGAACTAATATTGATGAATTATTAGAAAAGATATTAATTGAAGCCGAATTATTAGAACTAAAAGCAAATCCAGACAGATTAGCAGTAGGTTCTGTTTTAGAAGCATCATTAGATAAAGGGCGTGGTTTTGTAACCAATATACTGGTACAAACTGGAACACTTAAAAAAGGTGATGTAATGGTGGCAGGTGCACATTACGGAAAAGTAAAAGCAATGTTCGATGAAAGAGGAAAACAAGTAAAAGAAGCTGGACCATCAGCACCCGTACTTGTACTTGGTTTGAACGGAGCTCCGCAAGCAGGTGAAAGAGTTAAGGTTTACGATACCGAAAGCGAAGCAAAAACAATAGCACAACGTAGAGAACTTATTTTACGTGAACAAGGAAGAAGAACCAAAAAACACATTACACTTGATGAAATTGGTCGTCGTTTAGCATTAGATAATTTCCAAGAATTAAACCTTATTGTAAAAGGTGATGTGGATGGTTCTGTTGAGGCACTTTCCGATTCATTAATGAAATTATCAACCGAAGAAATTCAAGTAAATGTGATATACAAATCGGTAGGGCAAATTTCAGAATCAGATGTATTATTAGCAACAGCTTCCGATGCAATAATCGTTGGTTTCCAAGTACGTCCGTCAATGCAGGCACGTAAATTAGCCGAAAAAGAAGATATTGACATACGTATGTATTCAATCATTTACGATGCAATTGAAGAAATTAAATCGGCAATGAAAGGCTTAATGAAACCTAAATTTGAAGAAAAAGTTGTTTGTAATATCGAAGTTAGAGAGACTTTTAAAATTAGCAAAGTTGGAACTATTGCAGGTTGTTATGTTTTAGAAGGGAAAGTTTCAAGAAACACAAAGGTTCGTCTCATTAGAGATGGAATTGTAAAGTATTCAGGCGAATTAGCTTCATTAAAACGCTTTAAAGATGATGTTAAAGAAGTGAATAAAGGTTACGAATGTGGATTGAATATTAAAAATTACAACGATATAAGAGTAGGCGATATAATTGAAGGTTACGAAAACGTAGAAATTAAAATTGTCTAATTGCACAATCGTAAATAAGTAAAATAAAGTAGATATGGGTTAAACTTGTATCTACTTTTTTAAGTTTAATCACTATTTAAAACAATAAAATTTTAAAAATGAAAAATATAATGCTCTCTCTCTTATTGGTAGCTTTAACCTTAACTTCTTGTAACTGGAAAACTACCAAAAATGCCTTAAAGCATGGGGAAAACCTTAAAAAAGCAATAGATTCTTTTGATGGAAATAGAGCTAAACTTTCGGCTGGAATTATTACAAGTTTAGAAGATGCTAGCAATGCACTTACACAAGACAGCCCCGATTTACCCAAAGTTTCAAAAGACTTTGAAAAAGAATGGACAAGCATTCAAAATCGCTATGGTAAGTTAAAAAACGATTTTAATAAAGTAGGAACTACCTCAGAAGATTACTTCAATAAATTAGATGAATTAAGTAACAATATAACCAATGAAGAGCTTCGCCGCCAAGAACTTGGTAAAAACAAAGAATTGCGTGTTCGATGGGAACAAACCTATAACGAAGCAGCTGTAAATATTGAAAAAGTTACCAAAGTACTACAAGAAGGAAATGATTTTCATATGGTATTAGTAGCATCATCAATCCGTCAAAAGTTAGAACAAAATACCGACGAGTTAAAACGAATTTCGGAACAGGCAAAAATATTATTAAAAGATTTAGAAGCCTTTTCGCAAGCAGGTAGAGAATTGGTAGAAGGGTAAAATCGTTTTTAATTCTAAATTGAATTTTATGAATATAAAAATATAGCTGTAGCAATGCTACGGCTATTTTTATACATATAAACAATAACTAATCTTTCTATAAAACGTATTAATTTTAAACCTAACTTTACAGACTAAAATTTCAAATAATCGAACAGCAAAATTCAAAAATTAAAGCAATAAATTTTGCAATGTTAATAGGACTTTCCATAATATGGGGAAGCTCTTTTTTATTAATTAAAAAAGCACTAATTGCTTTTACACCCATTCAAGTAGGATCATTAAGGGTAATTATTGCTGGTTCGGTTTTATTTGTTATTGGGTTTAAACACTTAACTAACTTTAATAAAAAAAACATTTTACCCTTAATAGGCGTAGGCTTAGTTGGCAGTGGAATACCTGCAATTTTATTTGCCATAGCACAAACAAAAGTTGCTAGTTCAGCTTCAGGAGCTTTAAATTCATTAACACCACTTTTTACTTTTTTAATAGGATCTTTACTATTTAAAACGCCTATTAAAACTAATAAAGTTCTAGGTGTGTTAGTTGGCTTGTTTGGGGCAATTTTACTTTTTTATCAAAATAATGCCTTTGAATTAGGAAATGTAAATTTCTATTTATTACTCATAGTTTTAGCAACAATCTGCTACGCTACAAGTATAAATTTGGTTAAAAATTTTCTTCAAGAAGTACCATCAACAACCATTACACTTTGCTCATTTTTATTTGTATTTCCAATTTTTATTCCCCTTTTATTTTCTACCAATATAATTGCAGTTTTTCAAAATCCAAGCTCTCAATTATACTTGTCATTGGCGGCAATTTCATTCTTAGCCATTGTAGGTACAGCTATCGCCAATGTTATATTTTTTAAACTAACACAACAATCATCGGCATTATTTGCGGCAAGTGTAACCTACCTTATTCCGTTTGTTGCCACTTTTTTGGGCTACGCCGATGGTGAGTACATAGGTATCTATCATTTTCTAGGACTCGTTTTGGTTATATATGGAGTTTATTTAATAAGTAAGTCTCAAAATCAATTACAATAATAAAAAATTGCTAAAAAAGGAGGAAACTAAAAATGAAATTTAGTTAGCATAAGCCTGATTTTTAATGTTTTAGGTATCTTTTTCTTGTTTTTTAGTCATAATAACGCTAGAAGTTTTATCACAATTTAAAGTA
>JAHDDA010000024.1:13816-15846 GCA_020629595.1 Chitinophagales bacterium | reverse complement strand
AATTCTCAATTCAAAGACTATCCATTTTCCATAAACTTAACAATAGCTCTTAAAACTCTCGACATAAAAACACCAACAAAGAAAAAAAGCGTCATTGCAGAAATCAACAATTGATATTCACGTAAATCGAAAATAGAAACACCTGTAATTAAACCAGCTAAAAAACAAAACAAAATCGTTAAAAGCAAATAAGAAACAACAGACCTAAAACTATGTTTTGCCCACTGATTGCTAATAAAACTCAACACAGGTACTAACCAAGCATATAATAAAGACCCCGACATAGCAATCATCCAAACAGTATCACTTGAAAAAAATAATTTTCCCAGTAAAATACAAATTACAGTTCCAGCACCCATTGCAACAGCAATTCTAAGCGGATCTAACTTACTTAACTCACTAAATGGAATACTGAATTTCATATTTAAAACTTTATTAGTATAAATTAGCAACCAATTTCAAACATAATTGTTTCAAACAAATATGCAAAAACTCAAACTTATATTATTTTCTTGCTTCCTTCTAATTTTTTGCCTTTATTCTTGTTCTTATTCTGAAGAGTGGACTAAAGTAGAGAAAAACAACTTTAGTATAGAAATGCCTCCTTACACAAAGGCAATGGAAAACATAAGCACCAATCCAGCGGCTTTGGAATGGGGAAGCTATTTCAAAAACTTCTACATAATTATAAAAGAACATAACAATCAAAATATTGAAGCATTAGCCGAAAATAGTAAACAAGAACTATTATCAAACTCAAATTTTCATAAAGCTCGAACTTCAAAAACTCGCAATTTAAAAATTAATGAACAAAATGCCATTGAATGGATAATAAGAGGTGGCGTTGGTAGAGAAGCTTTGAGAGAAGAAATAACCTATCACCATTATTTTGTTGATGGGAAAAATAAAATTTACGAGCTTATTCTTTGGAATTGGACAGCAAGAGATGAAGAATTTAAACCCGATATTGATAAAATAGTTGCTTCTTTTCAATTGCTTTAGCTTTATTTCAAAATAATGTATAATTTAAAACCTACATTTGCACTCATTATAGAAAATGTATAACAGTTTTTGAATAAATATCAAGAATTAACCACTTTCAAAAAACTGTAATACAACCAAAAACAACTTTAGTTGACAACATTTGAACAATTAGGACTTTCGGTAGAAATACTTAAAGTTTTACACGAAATGGGTTTTGAAACCCCAACAGAAATACAAGAAAAAGCAATTCCACTTTTAATTGAAGAAGAAACAGACTGTTTAGGCTTAGCACAAACTGGAACAGGTAAAACAGCTGCTTTTGGTTTACCACTTTTAGATAATGTAATTCCAGAGTTGAAGTTTACACAGGCTTTGGTTTTAGCTCCAACTCGTGAACTTGGACAACAAATTGCCGATCAATTTTACAAATTCAGTAAATACCTTCCTAAATTAAATATTTTGGCTGTTTATGGTGGAGCAAACATAGTTCCGCAGATAAAAGAGTTAAAAAAACCACAACATATTATTATTGCTACGCCAGGAAGATTACGTGATTTAATTCGTAGAAAAGCGGTAGATTTAAGCCAATTGGCATATTTAGTTTTAGACGAAGCTGATGAAATGCTAAATATGGGTTTCAAAGAAGAATTAGACGATATTTTAAGCTATGTACCTGATGATAAAAATACGTGGTTATTTTCGGCAACAATGCCAAAGGCTATAAAAGGTATTGTTGACACCTATATGAACGACCCCGTTGAAATAAAAGTTGATACACAAAACCGAGTAAATCCCAATATTGAACACCTTTATGCTATAATGAAAGGTAAAGATAAAACCGAAGCATTAAAACGTTTTTTAGATATTGACCAAGATATGCGTGGCGTTGTTTTTTGCCGTACCAAAAGAGATACACAAGAACTTGCCGAAGATTTACTAAAATTAGATTATAAAGCCGATGCTTTACATGGCGATATGTCGCAACATTTGCGTACAAGAGTAATGAATAGGTTTAAAAACCACGAATTGCAAGTACTTATTGCTAC
>JAHDDA010000024.1:0-13716 GCA_020629595.1 Chitinophagales bacterium | reverse complement strand
GAAACCGAAAAACTAAACCTTAAAGGTTCTTATGATTTAAACGAAGACGAACAAAAATCGAGATCAAGAGATAGAGGTGGAAGAAGCCGAAACAGAGGCGGAAGAGGAAGACGCTCAAGTGGTGGTGGTGGTAGCAGTCGCCGACCTTCAAACTTTAAGGCAAAATCTTATGGTAAGAAAAAAGATGGCGAATATTCTTCTTCAAAGAAAAGTAAATACGGAAGTGGTAAAAAACGCAGAAATTCATCTTCTTCAGATAATGGTTCTAGCTTCAATAGAAAAAAGAAAAAGAGGAAGTAAAACAAAAGCCAATTAAAAGAAAAAACACTAATTTTGGTATAAAACTTTTAATTGGCTACAACAAAAAAATATATCAACCCATACACCGATTTTGGTTTTAAAAAACTATTTGGTGAAGAAGTAAACAAAGATTTATTGATTGATTTTTTGAATCAACTTTTGCCCAAAAAACATTTAATTGATAATTTGACTTTCAAAAATGTTGAAAATCAGAATGATTTACCAACAGACAGAAAAGCCATTTTTGATATTCATTGCGAAACGGCAAATGGCGAAAAATTTATTGTAGAAATGCAAAAAGCAAAGATTCAATATTTTAAAGATAGAGCCTTATTTTATACAACTTTCCCCATAAAAGAACAAGCAGAAAAAGGCGATTGGAATTTTAGATTAACGCCTATTTATTTTATTGCTATTTTAGATTTTTTCTACGACGAAGAAGAAGAAAAAGCAAAAATTCGTAGAAACGTACAGCTAAAAGACCAAGATTGTGAAGTATTTTACGAAAAATTGAACTATGTATTTCTTCAAATGCCTGCTTTCAAAAAAACAAAAGAAGAACTTAAAACTAAATATGATAAATGGTTATATTTTTTAAAAAACCTTGAAAATTTCAATGATATTCCTGAAATATTGAATGAACCAATTTTTAACAAAGCATTTAAAATTGCTGAAATAGCTAATTTTAGTCAAAAAGAACATTTAGCTTACCAGAAAAGCCTTATTTCATATTTAGATATGGTAAATGTTATGAAAACTAAATTCCAAGAAGGTAAAGAAGAAGGCAGAATTGAAGGAAAAAAAGAAGGAAAAGAAGAAGGAATTGAATTTGTTGCTATAAAATGTATAGAACAAGGAATGTCGTTTTCTCAAATAAGTTTAATTACTGGATTAACAGAAAAACAGCTTATAATTATTAAAGAAAAGAAGAGTTAAACAACACTTCTTTTCAGCGTAATTTCGGTAATTTCTGGTGGAATACCTACCCGACCCGCAAAACCTAAGAAGCCAAAACCTCTATTTACATATAAAAATTGTCCTTTTTCTTCATATAAACCTGCCCAGTGTTTGAAAACATACTTTGCAGGACTCCATTTAAAATTAGGTAACTCTAAGCCCATTTGGCAACCATGTGTATGCCCACAAAGTGTTAAATGAAAATGCTTAGGATGTTCCTTCACCTTAACTTCCCAATGAGAAGGATCGTGGGTCATTAAAACAGTAAATTCATCACTATTACAGTTTTCAGCTGCTTTATTTAAATTACCCATTTTTCCAAAATATCGACTTTTACCCCAATTTTCTGTACCTACAAGTCTTATACTTTCTCCATCTTTTTCAATCAACGTATTTTCATTCAATAACAAATTAAAATCCATATCTAAATGGTGTTGTTTTAAGGCGGCTAAGTTTTTTTGTCCATGAGCTTCATCATCAAATCTTCTTCTATGTAATGGATAATCGTGGTTTCCTAAAACAGAATGTTTACCATAAGGTGCAGTCAGATTTTTAAATATTTCTTTATACGGCACAATTTCTTCTTCATAATCATTTACCAAATCACCTGTAAACAAAATCATATCAGCATTTAAGTTTTGCATTGTTTCAACTCCACGTTTTATGGCATCAGCACTATCAAAACTACCAGCGTGCAAATCTGAAAATTGCACTATTTTAAAACCATCGAAAGCTTTGGGTAAATCATCAAAAACCAAAGTTTGTTTGTAAACTTTATAAGCGTATTTTCCTTTAGTGATTCCATATAAAAAGCCAGCAAAAGGTAAAGTAGTAAATCCTAAACCAATTGTTTTTATTAGTCTTCGCCTTCCTCCACTTGTGGTAATTTCTTCAATAGAATTAGCAGAAAACTTAGCCATTGCCCACTGAATAAGCCTTATTAAATCATCGAAAATAAAAAACACGCCTAAAATAGCTTCACATATAAATACAGAAACCATTAAAGCTAAAGAAAAATTACTCCAAAAGCTCATGAAAAAGTTATTTTTTTCAAAAGCTGTATTTAAAGTAATCATTCCTAAGATTAAACAAATAACCGAAAAAACAAAATATACTAAGGCTAAATATTTATTTTCAACAAAAACTTGTCGTAATCCCCAAGCTATATAAATCTTTATTCCAACAAAAAAGGCAATATAAAGTGCAAAAACCACCAAAAATCTCACTTAAAATTATTTAATAAATACAAAGGTAAATCAGTAATAAAGTTCATATAAGTATAACATTGTTAAGGAAATTTAAAATTTTAGAATTTGATATTGTTGAAAACTCAATAATAACAAGCATTACATTCAGGAAATGATAGTTTATTTTTGCACCTTTTTTGATTTATTGAGCAATCAAATATAACTATGGTTGATGTATTATTAGGTCTTCAATGGGGAGATGAAGGAAAAGGGAAAATAGTAGATTATCTTGCCCCAAATTATCAAATTGTTGCTCGTTTTCAGGGCGGTCCTAATGCAGGACACACGCTTTACTTAGACGGTAAAAAAGTTGTTTTACACACTATCCCATCTGGAATTTTTCATAAAGATATTATTAATCTAATTGGAAATGGAGTTGTAATAGACCCTGTAACGCTTCAAAAAGAAATAAGTAGAGTAAGAGAAGCGGGTGGAACTGTAGGCGAAAACCTATTGGTTTCTAGAAAAGCTCATTTAATAATGCCAACGCATAAAATATTAGATGCAGCTTCAGAACAAGCTAAAGGAAAAAAGAAAATTGGTTCTACACTTAAAGGTATTGGTCCTGCTTATATGGATAAAACTGGTAGAAATGGTTTACGTGTTGGTGATATTGAGTCAAATGACTTCATTAAAAAATACAACTCTCTAAAAGAAAAGCATCTTAAACTACTTTCTATTTATGATTATGAATTTGATTTATCTGACTTAGAAAAAGAATGGTTAGAAAGCATTGAAAATCTGAAAAAACTAAATTTTGTTGATAGTGAGTTTTATATAAATCAACAAATAAATGCTGGAAAAAAGGTTTTAGCTGAAGGGGCTCAAGGCTCTATGTTAGATATTGAATTTGGAACTTATCCATTTGTAACTTCCTCAAATACTTTAACATCTGGTGCTTGCCAAGGCTTGGGAATTGCTCCTACAAAAATTGGAGAAGTAATTGGCATAAGTAAAGCATATTGCACACGTGTTGGTGGTGGTCCATTTCCAACTGAATTAGACAATGATGAAGGACAAAAACTTAGAGACTTAGGAGGAGAATATGGAGCAACAACGGGTCGTCCTCGCCGTTGTGGTTGGATTGATTTACCAGCTTTGCGTTACGCAATAATGTTAAATGGAGTTACTCAATTAGTAATTACAAAGGCTGATATTTTAAACGAATTTAAAACTTTAAAGGCTTGCAATACTTATCTTGTTAATGGAAAAGAAACTAACGATTTTCCGTATTCAATAAATGAAAATGTTATTGAAGCTAAGTTCGATGAAATTGAAGGTTGGAATTGTCATATTAATCATTTAAGTAATGAAATACCTCAAAAACTTGGTGATTATTTAAAATATTTAGAGGAAAACTTAAAAACTCCAATAAAGATACTTTCTGTTGGTCCTAACAGAGAAGAACTTTTGGAACTTTAATCAGCCTCAACCAACATATTCATAGGAAAATCGATATAAAAAGTTGATCCAACATTTGGCAATGACTCTAATCTGATATTAGCATTAAGTTCATTAGCAATTTTTTTACATATTGCTAAACCAACTCCTGTGCCTTCAATATTTTGAGCATTTGGTAACCTCTTAAACAATTCAAATATATAAAGTTGACTTTCTTTTTCTATTCCTATTCCATTATCCTGTACACTTACAGTAAAATACTCTTTGCTTTTATTGAAAGCAACTTTTATCTTACTTAGTTCATTAGGTTTTTTAAATTTAATTCCGTTAGAAATTAAATTTTGAAATAGTTGAATAAACTTTGTTTTGTTAGTATAAATCTTGGGAAAATTTGTTTGTATATCTATAGAGGCATTTTCTAAGTTTACCTGCTTTGTTAAATTCAATTCTATTATATCAAATGCATTGTTTAAATCACAAATAGTTAGTTCAAGTTGTTCAGAATCTAAAAGAGCAAAACTCCTCATATCATCTATCATTTTACTCATTTGAACTCCACTCTTAATAATATGCCTCAAGAACTCTTCTTCTGCTCTTGTTTTATTTTTTAGTTTATGTTCAAGTTGTTGAGAAAACATAATTATTGATCTTAAAGGTGCTTTTAAATCATGAGTTACATTATTTACAAACTCATTCAAGCTCTCTTTTGATTTACTTTTTCTAGCTTTTACCTGTTTTTTAATTTGGCTAATGGCATCCTTATCAATTTTTTCATTAATGGAAACTAACTTACTATTATTCTTAATTATCTGACGTTTATCATTCTCTCGAATTAAATCACTATAATCTCTTTCGTATTTTAATGCACTTTTATAATCACCACTAAGTTCATACAACTTTGAAAGAATTGAACAACATTTACTCATCTCAACTATATCATTTAATTGAGTAAATTTGTGATACGCTAAAAGGTAATTTTTAATGGCTAAATTGTATTCCTTTGTACTTACATACAACTTGGCAATACTAAAATAACACTCAGCTGCTCCTTCTACATTATTTACTTTTTCTCTTAGCTCTAAAGATTTTTCAAAAAATTGAATTGCAAGATTATTCTTTTGAGTATTTGCAAACAAGATTGCCTTGTTAAAAAAAACTAAACCATCAATTAAAGAATCTTTATTTCTTTTGGTTAGGTCAATAACCTTATCGTAATATTGATTAGCTAAAATTGGTTGTTGTGCATTTTGGTACAGAACTCCTATATTCAATAAACAATATGCAATTTGTTTATTAGCCTCCTTAAGTTCATTATAAATTGCTAATGCCTTATTGAAAAATAAAATACTTTTAGAATGATTTCCTAGCTTATAAAAACAAGTACCTATCTTAGTATAAACATTAGCAACAATCTCTTTTTGATTTGTTTTTTCAAAATAAGAAACACATTCAAAAAGATTTTTTAATGCAACTTCATAATTTTTTAATCCTTCATAAGCATCTGCTAAGCTAAGCAATACCCTAGAAATTTCTGTTCTATTATTACTTTTAACGAAGAAAGATAAAGCATCATTTAGTAATTCAACGGCTTCTTCATTATTACCATAAAATGAAGAACTTTTTGCGTGTAAATACTTGGCAGTAGCCTTGCCTTCTTCAAAGTTAAAATGCTCTGATATTTGCAAACAAGCTTTTGCAATTTCATTTTGAAGTGTAATATCTTCTAAAACCAACAAATCAGCTTTATTAGATAAATTTCTAACAATTTCTTTTAGTGCTTGGTTAGAAAACTGAGAATTACAAACTTTTTTAACTAAGTCTTCAGCAATAAAATACTTATCTATATGGAAAGAGAGCACCATCTAGTAATATTTTTATTCGGTAAATAAGTCTTTTAAATAACCATACAACTTAGCACACTACCAATATCTTTGCAATACGATATATGAGTTGTATAATTATTATATGTTTAGTTTCTTGGGTTATTCAGATGTTTTTTTTATTAGTTTTTTATATTAAAATTTCTGGGTTAAAAAAAGGCACTAAAGAGAGAAAAGATATTTCTGGTGAGGATATAACTATTGTAATTTGTGCTAGAAATGAATTAGAAAATTTAAGAAATAACCTACATATTATTACCTCTCAAAAATTAAACCAAAAAAATTGTAATGTTATTTATATAAATGATGCTTCTACAGACGGATCAAAAAAGCTTTTAGAAGAATATGCAAAAAAACATAAAAACTTAAAGGTTGTTTCTATTAAGGAAGAAGATAAAAAAGAAGGTAAATTAAATGCACTATTACTTGGTATTCAACAAGTTTCTTCTAAATTTCTTGTTCTAACAGATGCTGATTGTACACCATCTTCTGAAAACTGGGCAGGCAATATGGTAAGTCTAATAAAAAAAAATAAAAAAATAGTTTTAGGCTATGCTCCATATACTAAAGAAAATAGCTTTGTTAATTTTTTAGTACAATATGAAACAACCCTTACTGCAATTCAATATTTTGGATTTGCTTTAATTGGCTTTCCTTATATGGGCGTTGGAAGGAATATTGCTTATGATACAAAATTTATCAAGGAAAAATTAAAAAAATACCAACATCCGAAAAACGTTATTTCAGGAGATGATGATTTAATTGTAAATAAGTTTTCAAATTATGATAATACTTGTGTATTACTAAATCAAGATTCTATATGCTTCTCAAAAGCTCCTAAAAATATTAATGATTGGATTACGCAAAAAGTAAGACATTTATCTGTAGGAAAATACTACAAAACCCAAGATAAGTTAATGTTAAGTATTTTTGCGATTTCACACTTTTTACTAATAGGTACAATATTTGTTAGTATATTTACAGCATATTTACCTATATTCTTGTTGGTTTTAATACGATTTTGGCTCATAATAAAATTATTTTCAACTTTTTTTATAAAAAGTAGCAACTTTTATACAATACTAACAGTCTTAATGGGTGACTTATTGCATTTTTTTTATTATTCATTTATAAGCGTTTTCTCATTTATAAAACCGAAAATAAACTGGAAGTGAGGCATTTACTCAAAGGTATCATAACAGATGCTCATTCGGGATTACCTTTGAAGGAGGTTCGTGTTTACACCAACAACAACCTAGCTCATAACCTTTCTAATAAGAAGGGGACGTTTTCTATTGAATATGATGCAGATAAAGACGAAGAAATTTTGTTTTCCTTACCTGGATACAAAACACTATCTATTTCAGTATCTAGCATTAAAGATTCTAAAGTTGAGTTGTGCCTATATAAAAAGAAGGGAACAGCCGATAAAGATGATTATGAACTTATTCAATCTGCTTTAGGTGGTAATCAGTCTGCATTTGGAACACTATTGGAAAGATATAGAGATTCTGTAAACTTTGTTGTTTATAAAATGGTGAATAATAATGAAGATGCAGAAGACCTAACTATGGAGGCTTTTGGTAAAGCATTTAACAACTTATCGAAATATAAACCTGATTATGCTTTCAGTACTTGGTTGTTTAGAATTGCTATTAACAATACTATAGATTTTATAAGAAAGAAAAGATTACAAACTTTGTCATTAGATTCGCCTGTTGGCGGTACAGATAATGATGGTGAAAAAGGATTAACTCGTTCAGTTTCATCAAATGATTTAGATCCTGAAGAAAAAATAATTAAGGAGCAAAGAGCAGAATTAATGCGTACTGTAACAGGTAAGTTACACGATAAATATAGAGACTTAATTATACTTAGATATTTTCAGGAAAAAAGTTACCACGAAATTTCAGAAGAATTAGAACTTCCTTTAGGAACTGTAAAGGCACAACTTTATAGAGCCAAGCAGTTACTTTCAAATGTGTTAAAAAACACAGATGATAAATACTAAATTCTATATCCTATATTCTTAAACTCGCTTAGTTTTCTACGTACGTCTTCATTGTATCTAGCAATAATCCTTGCACACATAATTGCCGCATTAATTGCACCAGCTTCACCAATTGACATTCCACCTACAGGTAAACCAGGTGGCATTTGAACTATGGACAATAATGCATCCATCCCAGTAACCATACCACTTGCTATTGGTACACCTAAAACAGGCAAAGATGTATTTGAAGCAATTACTCCCGGTAAAGATGCAGCCATACCTGCAACACCAATTATTGCATCAAAACCATTTGATTCTGCATTTTTAGTTAACTCTGCAACAATTTCAGGATCTCTGTATGCCGAAGCTACCATTGACTTACTCTCAATACCAAACCAATTCAGGTATTTACTACACTCTTCCATTAAAATAGAATCTTTTTTCGATCCCATTAAAATTAGTACTTTAGGCATTTGTTATTTTTTATGCGAAGTTAATATCTTAAGGCTTTGTTTTCTCACATTTCAATTAAAATCTAAATACTACTCGTGCATTTAGCCTTCTTGCTGTTAGCCTATTGGGTATAGCATAAGTTTTTCCCGCAAAATCGCTTACCCAACTATAGGCAACCACATTACTATTTGCTAATAAATTAAATACTTCTATACTTGCCCAAATTTCAGAAAACTTAGATAACAATTTTTTATCTGACATATCACCATCTTTTATTCTTTCGTTAAATAAAAGTGCTGAAAAACCAATATCGACTCTAGTGTAGGGCGGTGAAGAAAAAACATTTCTATATCTTAAATTATTAGGTGGACTGAATGGCAACGGTGCTCCATATACCAAATTAACACTCATCTTAAACCTATCGTTATTAGGTAGATAATCTTGAAAAAATACTGAAAATGCAAATCTTTGATCGGTTGGTCTTCTAACAAACCCAGGATCTACAAGCATAGAATCTACAACCAAATCAGCATTAGCTATAGGGTTAAAAATCTCTGTTCCAGTAGAATCTACATACATTATAAACGAATCATTACTTAATTTTTCTTTGGTTTGTAACAAAGAAAGTGTAAACCAAGAATCAACCCCTTTAACAAACTGACCAAAAACTCGAAAATCTGCACCTACGGCATAACCTGAAGCCAAATTGTCTCCGTAATACCTAATCAAAACATTTTCAAAATCATAAGGAACTAAATCCCATAAGTGCTTGTAATAAAGTTCGGTTGTAAACTTAAATGGACGTTTCCATAAATAAAAATTATAATCTACTCCAAAAACAGTATGCAAAGATTTTTGAGAATTTACATTTTTGTTTACTATACCTTCTTGATTTCTTAGTTCTCTATAAAAAGGTGGTTGATAATAAGTTCCCAAAGAAAAACGATAAGAAACATTGGTACTGTCTCTTTTGTATTTCCATTTTTCAAACGCTTCTACATTGGTTGAATCGGCAAAAAAAGTTCGTTTGGGTTTGTAGTAAAACTGAACCCTTGGTGTTACAAAAAACTCTTCATTAACATTCCAATAATTGAATCTTGCCCCAGCTGTAATATTAAAATTTTCTTCTTCTCCAAATGTCCAACTATCCTGAACAAATCCACTTATTCTGTTTGAGTTTATATTTTGCTCCGACTGCAAAACTTCTTGTAAACTTACTTCTGTTTCTATATAAGGTACATCATTTATAGCATAAGGCAATGAATAGCCAGCAGAATCTACCCTATTCCACTCCATTAATTTATCTTCAATAGCTTCTCTTTGATAACGAAGCCCCCAGCTAATAAAATGATTGTCATTATCTAAGTAACCCCTATAAACTGTATTAAACAAAGTAGCATCCAAACGGTTTCTTGCCCAATTATGATACGTTCCTATTCCATAAGATTGAATAACATCGCCAAAAGAATTATCTCCTAAGTTACTTTCAACCTGACCAATAAAATATTGCCCAATTATATCGTAAGCTTCTGTTTCAGCAGTTCTATAAAAAGCAGATTGAATTTTCATATTCAATTTTCCATCATCTGAAGTATAATTCAATCCAAGTCCATTCATAGAAGAGGTGTAAGTATCGTTTTCTCCACCTTCAAAAAAAATACTTAAACGTTGTGCATCTACCACCGAACCAAAATTTCTTTCTTCGTATTCGGGAAAAAAGCGAAATCTATTTTGAGAGAAGTTGCTTATATATTGCAACTCAAAATTTTGACTTATTAAATAGGTAAAATATCCTTGAAAATCTCTGAACAAAGGTTGGTACTGCCCTTGTGCTGGCAATGCATTTAATAGATATTTATTTGATTTTTGCCTATAACCTAAAATATATCTAAATCTACCTTTTGAGCCTTCAAAATGAGAAGAAAAACCAAGTAAACTACCACTTACACTTCCTGCAAACTTTGTAGGACGTTTGTATTTTACATCTAAAACTGAAGAAAGTTTATCTCCGTATTTGGCTTCAAAACCACCAGTAGAAAAATCTACCGAAGCTACCATATCTGGGTTTATAAAACTTAAACCTTCTTGTTCACCTGAACGAACAAGAAATTGACGATAAATTTCAAAATCATTTACGTAAACAAGATTCTCATCAAAATTTCCTCCTCTAACGGTATATTGGCTACTTAGCTCATTATTGGATCTTACCCCCATTCCAGTTAGAACAGCTAATTTTTCAATTCCTCCCAACGGAATTTTATCTGCTAACTTAGGGTCAATTTTAGTAACTCCTCCATACTTTGGGTCTTTTTCTGCAGTAATCTCAACAGAATATTCATCGAAGGTTTTTTCTTTTAAAATTACGTCTAAACGCTGATTATTACTATCAAAAAAGCTAACAACCTTATCAACTGTTTCAAAGCCAATTGAAGAAAAACGAATGGTAACTGTATTTCTATTTCCAACATCTAATGAATAATCTCCAAAAGTAGAAGTGGTAGTACCTAAAGTTGAGTTGAAGTTATCTGAGAGTAAAATAATATTTACACCAATTTCAGGTTCTCCATTAACGTTAGTTACCTTACCAAAAATTTTGTTTTGGGCGTTTGTCACAAAAGAAGTAAATAATAAAAGTACAAGCGTTAAAAAACAATATTTTTTCATCATCGAAATAACGTTTCTTTTAATTGTTTAGTGTTTTAAAGTATCAAGTTTTAGACTTTAGGTATTAGATTAAACTTTTACCCCAAAAGTTCACATTCCTTTAAACTGACTTATTGCATTTGTAGGGTTTTCAGCTTTAAAAACACTGCTTCCAGCTACCAATACATTTGCTCCAGCATTTAAAATATCTTTAGCGTTATGTAATGTTACACCACCATCTATTTCAATCAATGTATTTAAGCCTCTTTGTTCAATAATTTTAGCTAAACATTCAATTTTCTTTAAAGTTGAGTGTATAAATTTTTGTCCACCAAACCCTGGATTTACAGACATAAGACAAACTAAATCTGCTTCTTCTAAAACGGGTTCAATTAAAGAAACAGAAGTGTGTGGATTTACGGCAATTCCAGCTTTAGCTCCTAAACTTTTAATAGCCTGTAAATTTCTGTGTAAATGAGTGCTTGCTTCAATATGAACAGAAATTGTAGAAGCACCAGAATTAACAAATTTTTCAATGTATTTTTCAGGTTCAACAATCATTAAATGTACATCAATTTCTTTTTTGGCATTTTTTTGGATTGCATCCAATATTGGAAAACCAAAAGAAATATTAGGAACAAATCTTCCATCCATAACATCAAAATGATACCAGTCGGCATCAGAGTTTTCAATTAACTCAATTGTTTTGTGAAGATTTAAAAAATTAGATGCTAAAATAGAAGGGGCAATTAAATGGCTCATACTTTGTAAATAATTTACTATTTTATGGTAATTTGATACTTTTTAATACTTTTTAAGGAATTTGTCAATATTTTTTTTCGTTAATAGGAAACTTATTTGATTTTTATATCGTTAGAAAAGCAAAAATAAGCTAATAAAATGAAGCAACTTAAAATACAACAGCAAATTACGGTTCGTGAAGGACCAGCATTAGAGAAATATTTAAATGATATTTCTAAATCACATCCTTTAACTGCAGATGAGGAAGTAGAATTAGCCATTAAGATTAAAGCTGGCGACCAGCAAGCTCTAGAAAAAATGGTTACATCTAACTTGCGTTTTGTGGTTTCGGTAGCTAAACAATACCAAAATAAGGGATTGGCTTTAGCAGATTTAATTAATGAAGGAAACACAGGATTGATAAAAGCCGCAACAAAATTCGATGAAACTAGAGGTTTCAAGTTCATTTCGTATGCAGTTTGGTGGATTCGTCAATCAATTATGGCAGCATTGGTAGAAAATGCACGTGTAATTCGCTTGCCATTAAATAAAATTGATTCTTATCATAAAATTAATAATGCTTTAACTGAGTTCTTACAGAAAAATCAACGTGAGCCAAGTCCTTATGAACTTTCTGAAATGACTGAACTTACTGAGAGCCAAGTAAGAGCATTGTTGAAAATGAACTCAAAACATATTTCAACACACTCTCCTTTAGGTTCTGGAGCAGATGCGGGAACAATTTTAGACGTAGTAGCCGATAAAGTAGAAGACAGCCCAAGTGAGCAACTTCAAAATGAAGCACTCAAAGAGGAAGTTCAGTACGCTTTATCTAAGTTACACGAAAGAGAAAAGCAAGTTCTTTCAATGTACTATGGTTTAGACGGTAGTAATTACCAATCATTAGAAGATATTGGTAATAAAATGGGATTAACTAGAGAAAGAGTACGTCAAATTAAAGAAAGAGCCATAAGACGATTGCGTAAAAATAGAATTGGAAAAGAACTTAAAACTTATCTTTCTTAGTTTTTGAATGCTAAAATACTACGTAGCCAAACTTTTTACTTAAAAAGTTTGGCTTTTTTATTTGAACAAACTAAAATTTAAAAATGAAATCCTTATATTTATATTCCTTGATAAAAACCACTTAAGTTTCTGATAATAATCAAATTTATATCCATTTAATATTAATGAAAATTTATAAATTTATTTATGATTTATGGAGACTAAACTTAAGAGTGAATTTATAAAAACAAACGGAATAAAACTACATTGTAAAGTAGCGGGTGGGCAGAATGAGGAAACAGTGATTTTACTTCATGGTTTTCCAGAATTTTGGTTCACTTGGCGTAAATGTATTCCATTTTTAGAAGAAAAAAATTACAATGTTATTGCTCCCGATTTAAGAGGCTATAACAAAAGTGATGTACCAGAAAAAGTAAGTGATTATATAATTGCTGAATTAGTCAAAGATATTGTTGGTATTATTGAAAAAAAATCTCCCAATAAAAAGGTACATATAGTTGGACATGATTGGGGTGGCATAATTGCTTGGCAATTATCTAAACTTCATCCTAATTTAATTGATAAACTCATAATTATAAATAGTCCACATCCTACTATTTTAAAAAAAGCATTAAGCAGAAATATTATACAGATTTTAAGAAGTTATTATTTCCTTTTTTTTCGCTTAAAAAAACTTCCCGAGTGGTTTATTAATAGAGATTTAAGCAAATTTTTTAAAAAAACGCTTCAACAATCAAGCACTAATAAAAATGCTGTTACTGATGCAGAAATTGATAAATATGTAGAGGCTTATAGTAATGAAAAAAATGTAACTGCCACCATAAATTATTATAGAGCCTTACCATTAAACAAATCTGAAAGGAATAATAGTGAGCAAAAACTTAATGAAAATACTAAAGTAGAAAAATCATCGAAGAAAAAGATTAAAGACAAAATTGAAAAGGATATTTTTAATCCTGTGTTGATAATTTGGGGTACAAAAGATAAATATTTAGGCAAAGAACTGGTTTATGGTGTTCATAACTACTGTGCTATTAAACCTGAAATTGAATTTATAGATGATGCTTCGCATTGG
>JAHDDA010000356.1:1336-2517 GCA_020629595.1 Chitinophagales bacterium | reverse complement strand
TTCTTTTTACTTTTTTCTTCTTTTAAAACTGTAGCACAGGAAAACCCAATGTCTATATTTAAAAATTTGGTAGATAAAATCTGGAAAGCCAAAGGCACTTGGGGTGATGGCTCACCATTTAAACAAGAAGTGAAAATGTATTACTCTTTAGATAGCACAATTGTAATTGTAGAGGCTATTGGTTTTGTAGATGAAGCACAAACAGAACTAGGATTGCGAAATCATGGTGTTAGGCAATATGATAAAGAAAGCAAGACCATAAAATTTTGGGAGTTTGATGTTTTTGGGAATTTAACACAAGGTAAGGTTTGGGCTGAAGGTAAAAATATATTATACCAATACAATTACTTCGGTTCAAATGTAACCGATATGTGGGAATACGTAAACGAAACCACTTACAATTTCAAAGTGGGTAGTTTTGAAAATGGTAAGTGGAAGCAAATTTACTTAAATACTTCTTTTTATACGGAAACGGAAAATAGATAGATTTCCGAAAATTACCCGATTATCTCATTATAAGAAAATACCATCAATCATAATAATTTCAAGATAATTTTTGTTTTCATCATTGGTCAATAGAAAATAGCTTACATCGCCGGGCGACCCTGTGGCAATTAGATGCAACTTTTAAAGAAGATAAACCACGAGTGCGAACACAAAATGGAGCAGAAAATATGGCAGTATTACGAAAATTAGGTTTGCAAGTTTTCAAGAAAAACAAGGAAAAAAGAAGCATCAAGAATACTAGAAAAAAGGCAGTTTGGTCGGATGAATTTCTTCTACAAATTACTCAAGACTTTTTTCGTAAATTTGATGCGTTTAACCTGCCTCTAAATAAATATGAAATTGCCCAAAATACACTAGTAATTTAGGAAACAACTGGTTAATTGTGGTATGGGATTGGTAATTTTTATTTTTTAAATTTTAGGGAACTTATTTTTATTACTTTGTGTTAAAGCACCATAAACTTCAAATAAAAAGCAAAATGGATATTTAATTTTTTCCTGAGTGTCAATTCAAAAAGAAGCTAAAATTAGTTACAAATAATTTAGACTTGATACTTGTATTTAATGGCACAAGTCATTGCACTCCCTACTTCATAAAACATATTTTAACTTTGTTACCTTTGCTCAAGTTTAGTTTATTATTAGCAAATAATATTGAGTTAGACTTTAGAAAAA
>JAHDDA010000356.1:0-1236 GCA_020629595.1 Chitinophagales bacterium | reverse complement strand
AAAAACAAAACAACCTTTTAAATACTATATATTTAATGAAAGGATTTATTACAGAAACAAAAGCAGAACGTGCTATTTTGGTGGGTTTAATTTTTAAAGAACAAACCGAAGAACGTGTTGATGAATATTTAGACGAGTTGGCATTTTTGGCACAAACAGCAGGTGCAGAAGTGCTTAAAAAGTTTAAGCAAAAGTTACCACATCCTGATAAACGCACCTTTGTTGGAAAAGGAAAATTAGAAGAAATACAGGTTTATGTTGAAGCCTACAACATTGATTTAGTAATTTTTGATGATGACCTTTCGCCCACACAAACCTACAATATAGAAAAAGAACTGAAGGTTAAAATTGTAGATCGTAGCTTTTTAATTTTAGATATTTTTGCTAGTAGAGCTCAAACAGCACAAGCAAAAACACAAGTTGAATTGGCACAAATGCAATACCTTTTGCCTCGTTTACGTGGTTTGTGGACGCATCTTGAACGCCAGCAAGGAGGAATTGGCACACGTGGTCCGGGAGAAAAAGAAATTGAAACCGACCGCCGTATTGTAAACAGAACCATTACCAATTTAAAAGAACGCCTAAAAACTATTGATAAGCAAAACGAAACACGCCGTAAACGCCGAGGCGAATTAATTAGAGTGGCTTTGGTGGGTTATACCAATGTTGGCAAATCTACTTTAATGAATTTGTTATCGAAATCGGAAGTATTTGCCGAAAATAAGTTATTTGCTACTTTAGATACTACGGTTAGAAAAGTGGTGTTTGACAATACGCCTTTTTTATTATCGGATACGGTTGGTTTTATTCGTAAATTGCCACATAGCTTAATAGAAAGTTTTAAATCTACCTTAGACGAAGCTATTGAATCGGATATTTTATTGCACGTGGTTGATTTTGCTCACCCACAAGCCGAAGACCAATTGCGAGTAGTTCAACAAACGTTAAAAGAATTAAATGCCGATGACAAACCTGTGTTAACGGTGTTTAATAAAACCGATTTGTATGAAAAAAACTATTTTGATGACTTTATAAGCGAAAAAGAAAAAAACGAGGTAATTAATGAAACTAAAGAACGCTGGAAAGAAGTTGCCGACACCGAATGTATTTTTATTTCGGCAATTGAACGCCAAAACATTGATATTTTTCGCCAAAAGTTGATTGAAATGGTGCGGGAACAATACAGTATTCGTTATCCTTACAGAACGCAATATTTTTAGTAATTTTTGCGTGTAA
>JAHDDA010000355.1 GCA_020629595.1 Chitinophagales bacterium | reverse complement strand
TCTTTACCTTCAACAGCCATTTTACCAGCATCTTTTACCGCCGATTCAGAACCTAAGCCAACATAATCATCATATTTAATAACTTCAGCACGAATAAAACCACGTTCAAAATCGGTATGAATAACGCCTGCCGCTTGTGGAGCAGTAGAACCATCTCTAACCGTCCAAGCACGCACTTCTTTTTTCCCAGCAGTAAAATAGGTTATTAAATCTAAAATGCTGTAACAAGCTCTAATTAATTTATTTACACCTGGTTCGCTTAAACCATATTCGGCTAAAAACTCAATTCTATCTTCTAAATCATCTAATTCATTAATTTCGGCTTCAATTGCACCAGAAATTAATAAAACTTGTGCATTTTCTTCTTTTACGGCTTCTTTTAGTCTGTTAACGTGTTCGTTACCATCAATTACGGCACTTTCATCAACATTACAAACGTAAATAACAGGCTTTGCGGTCAATAAATCTAAAGGCTTAATGTAAGTATTCCACTTTTCTTCGGTAGTTTCATTAAACAAACGAGCCGATTTTCCTTCGCTTAAATGTGCCGCTAAAGCTCTTAGTAAATCTGCGGTTGCTAAGGCATTTTTATCGCCTCCTTTCGATGCTTTTGCCCATTTATCAACAGCTTTTTCTACTGTTTCAAGGTCTTTAAGTTGTAATTCGGTATCAATAACTTCTTTATCACGCACAGGATCAACCGAACCGTCAACATGTATTACATTGTCGTTATCGAAACAACGCACTACGTGTACAATAGCATTTGTAGAACGAATATTTCCCAAAAACTTATTCCCTAAGCCTTCGCCCTTGCTTGCTCCTTTTACCAAACCAGCAATATCAACAATTTCAACAGTAGTGGGCATTATTTTTTCTGGATCAACCAATTCAGCCAATTTATCTAAGCGTGTATCGGGTACAGTTACTACACTTACATTGGGTTCAATGGTACAAAACGGATAGTTTTCTGCTTGTGCTTTTGCACTAGATAAAGAGTTAAATAAGGTAGATTTTCCAACATTGGGTAAACCAACAATACCACACTGTAAAGCCATGTTTTATTGAATTATGTGTTTTGAATTATGAATAGACTTCATCACGATTTTTATGGTACATTTTTATTTGTAGTTTTTGTGTAAGGACGTATTGCAATACGTCCCTACATAAAAAATCGTGATAATCTTTAATGATTAATTGCTTTTTAGCAAAAATCGATGCAAAAGTAATATATAAATAAAAAAATGCCATAAACCTATTGGTTAATGACAGATATTTTATTCAACAAAAAATTAGCGTATTATTTTTTCTTAGGAACAACAAAAGCAATCATTCTACGCCCTTCTACTTTTGGCATATTTTCTAAATCGCCTACTTCTTCTAAGCGTTGTGCAAAACGTAATAAAATTAGTTCTCCTCTGTCTTTAAATAAAATATTACGCCCTTTAAACTGAACATAGCATTTTACCTTTGCCCCTTCTTTCAAAAACTTCTCAGCATTACGTGCTTTAAATTCAAAATCGTGGTCATCGGTATTAGGTGTAAATCTAATTTCTTTAATTACAGTTTTTTGTTGTTTAGCTTTAAGTTCTTTTTCACGCTTTTTAGTATCGTACAAAAACTTTTTGTAATCAATAATTTTACACACAGGCGGTTTAGCTTTAGGAGAAATTTCAACTAAATCTAATTCTTGTTCATCTGCCATACGCAGAGCCTCTTTTAGCGAATAAATCCCTACTTCAATATTTTCGCCTACAACTCTTACCTCAGGAGCATTAATAAATCTGTTAATACGGTGCTTCGGTCTTGTATCCCGACGCATAGGTTTTCTCTTACCTCTTCTTCTCAAATTCTAATATTTTGTTAAAAAACTTTTTATTGTTCAAAGTTAGGGTTTTAACATAATTAAAACCACTAATTTTTAATACTAATACTTAAAAAAACAAATTTGGTTTAATTTTTTGAATTTACACTTGATATACAGCATAAAATCTGCCAATTTTTAAAACAATTTACTATAAAGCACATATAAAGAACGAAAATTGATAAAATAAGTTCCACAAGTATAATAATTAGGAAAAAGCTAACTTTGCATTTATGTTTCAAGAAACAAAAAAAGTAGCTTTTTACACATTGGGTTGTAAATTAAATTTTTCGGAAACCTCTGCTATTGGAAGACAGATGAATAATGCTGGCTTTGAAACCGTAAATTTTGAGCAGAAAGCCGATATTTATGTCATTAATACTTGTTCGGTAACAGATAATGCCGATAAAAAATGCCGTTACACTATTAGAAAAGCATTGGAAAAAAACCCAGTGGCTTTTATCGTTATAGTTGGTTGTTATGCACAACTAAAACCCAAAGAAATTTCAGAAATTGAAGGAGTAGATTTAGTTTTGGGAGCTGCAGAAAAATTTAATATAGTTGAACATTTAAGTAACTTACAAAAAAAGCCAAAAGGAGAGTTTATTAGTTCAGATGTTTGTGATGCCAACTTTTTTGTAAATGCTTGGTCAATGGGCGAACGAACTCGTAC
>JAHDDA010000354.1 GCA_020629595.1 Chitinophagales bacterium | reverse complement strand
GGCAACGGCAAAAGCGTATAATCATTTGGGTAAAGAATATAAAGGTTCGAGAACACATGCTAAAGATCAGGGGGATTTGTTTGGGTAGGTTTGAAAGTTTTACAATTATTATCAGAAAATATGAAAAAACAATTGACCATAAAACGATTAATTTCGTTAGCTAAAGAGTTTTGTAAAATAGAATCTGAAACGCCGAATAAAGATTTATTTGGTGTTACAGATGGCAAAGCTGTTGGTACGTACATTGAGCATAAGTTCCAAAACTTTATAAACGAAAGGTATGAATTTGAAATTGGTTCTTCGGCAAAAGGCATTGACCTACCAGGAAAATCAATTCAAACAGATATAAAAGTAACCTCAATAAAGCAACCACAATCTTCTTGTCCATTTAAAGATGCTAAACAGAAAATATTTGGTTTAGGTTATAATTTATTGATTTTTGTTTACGAAAAAACAGATAATCCAGAAACAGGAACGACCAATTTGCAGTTTGTAAGTTGTAACTTTTTAGATAAAGCGAGAACGGCTGATTATACAACAACATATCGGCTTCGAGAAATGCTAAAAGATGGAGCAAACCAAGAAGATATTGTGGCATATTTGAATGATAGAAACATCCCAGCAGATGAGATAACCAAAAATAATATTGCCGAACAAATTATCAATAACACGCCAAAACAAGGTTATCTCACTATTTCAAATGCTTTACAATGGCGATTGCAATATGGAAGAGTTGTAAAAATGATTGATACAATAGATGGCATCACGAAAATTATAGACAAGGTAAATAAATGATTGAATCGTTAAATAATGCCACAAATGAGGTTATTGATTTTTTTAAGAAAAACATAAATGAAATCCTTGAAACAATTAACGATAAGTTATTGGGTATAACAGGAATTGCATTTTTTATCGAAACAGAAGAAGATTTAGAAGAAATCATAAATTACTGTAACAACTCTTGTTCTTTGGTTGAAGAAAAGTCAAGAGCTGAATATGGCGATTTTCAAACAAACAGAAATTTAACAGATAAAATTTGTGAGAAGATAAATAACAATGACGTAAAACCAAGCTTAGTAGTTGAACCAACTTGTGGAAAAGGTAATTTTATTCTTTCTGCCTTGAAAACATTTCCGACGCTTGAAAGAATTATTGGCATAGAAATATACAAACCTTACATTTATATTACTAAATTTAATATTCTTAATTACTACCTTGAAACTCAAAAAGAACCAATAGAAATAGTTTTAAACCACAGTAGTTTTTTCGATTTCGACCTTAAATCTATTGAACTTACTACAAATGAAAACTTACTAATATTAGGAAATCCACCTTGGGTTACAAATTCAAAATTATCTGTTTTAAATTCTGATAATTTACCTAAAAAAAGCAATTTTAAAAAGCATTCTGGATTGTTGGCAATAACAGGAAAAGGCGATTTTGATATTGGCGAATATATTACACTTCAACTGCTCAATCATTTTGGTAAGAATAATGGATATTTTGCTTTCCTGATAAAAAATTCAGTAATAAAAAACATTACACAAGACCAGTTAAATAATAAATATGCTATTTCAAATATAGAAAAATGGCAAATAGATACCTTAAAAGAGTTTAATGCCAGTACCGATTCGAGCATATTTTATTGCAAACTGAATACACGAACTGAATTTACCATTAAAGAATTTGATTTTTACAACAGTGAATATTTAAAAACGTCTGGTTGGGTAGAAAACAAGTTTGTATCGAATGTAGAAGACTACGAACAGAACAAAATATTTGACGGAAAAAGTCCTTTTACTTGGCGTTCGGGCGTAAAACACGATTGCAGCAAGGTAATGGAATTTCAACGAGTAGATAATGGATTTCAAAATAAGCTGAAACAAACATTTGAAATTGAGGAAAAATACGTTTATCGAATTTTAAAAAGTTCTGACCTAAATAAGAAAAACGCAACACCCAACAGATTTACAATTATAACACAAATGAAAATAGGTCAAGACACCAATTACATAAAACAAACAGCTCCCAAAACTTACAATTATTTAGAGCAAAACGAAGCATTTTTTAGTAAACGAAAATCTTCAATTTATAAAAATAAACCTCGTTTTTCAATATTTGGAATAGGCGAATATTCTTTTAAACCGTATAAAGTTGCCATTGCAAGTATGTATAAAAAATTTGAATTTATGTTACTTGAACCTGAAAACGATAAATGTTTAATGGTTGATGATACTTGTTATTTTATAGGTTTTGAGTCAAAATTACAAGCAGAAATATGCGTAACATTATTGAATAATGAAAGAGTACAAGCCTTTATAAAATCATTAGCTTTTGCAGATACACAAAGAGTGATTAACAAAGAATTATTGAGTAGAATTGATTTGCTAAAAATTGTGAATGAACTTACTTGTCCTAAAAATATCAAGGCTGAAGATTGGCAACAATTTCTTGAAAGTTTAGGACAAAATACTACCAATAAACAAATGAATTTAGCATTTATCTAAAATTAAAACAATCCTTTCCACAAAAAAAC
>JAHDDA010000353.1 GCA_020629595.1 Chitinophagales bacterium | reverse complement strand
AAGTGCCTCTCGTATTTTTTCAAAATTCGACACTTTGTAGTGTTTCTTTTTCTACCAGAAAATCGTTTCTTGTTTTTTCTAGTGTTTCGGTTAAAAGTTTGTTTGCTTCGGTAAGTGTATTTACCTCTATTGCCAAAGCATTTCTATTGCTGTGCTGTTCTTGTTTTTCTTTTTTAAAAATAGCAATATCAGCCTCAAGCTCTTCAATTTTACTTTCTAAGTTTTGTTGATTTGTAGCTAAATTATTTTTTTCTATTTCAAATTCATCAATCAACTTATTTAGTTCGTTGGTAAGTTCATTGTTTTCTTTTTGTAAAAAATTATTCGTGTAGTTTAACTCAACATTCTTATTTTCAGCCTCATTTTGTTTTTCTTTTGATAGCAAAAACTGTTGTTCTTGCTTTTCTAAATTATTTTTAGAAACTTGACTTTGTTCTTCAAACTCTTCGCTTAGTTGCAAGTTTTCTTCTAAAAGGCTTTCTTTTTCGTTTTTAAGTTTTTGGTAAGCATTTACCAATTCTTCTACCTTATTATTTAAATGTTGTATTTTATTAATTAGTAAGCTCACAGTTTTTTATTTCAAAGTTATATGTTTTTATAAAAACAAAAAACCTCCACATCTCAATTGATGCAGAGGTTTCAAAAAATCACTTCACTTTTATTTGAAGATTTTGTTTATTTTCCATCGGGGCTACCTACTCTAATCATTGCACAACGGAAACCAATTGTTGCCGATGCCTGATCTTGATCTCTATATCTACGAGCACCAGGTGATAAATAGTACGCTAAATCTTTCCAAGACCCCCCTTTAATTACACGTGACTTATCAGAAATTAAAGTTACTTTATCATCGTATTCTACATCTGAAGAAGTATCACCATCCATATAATTAATTACGTTACTCTTACGGTAGTTTTCTCTATTTCCAATTTCATCTTCAGTATATTCACGATACTTAATACGTCCAATACTATCACGTTGTGTACGGTTTTCTTCATCTAAATCTAAAGTTTGGAAAACGTTACCACGAAAAGGATTAAAGTCTTCAACATCCATACTAGACAATGGACGGTAAACATCTAATACCCACTCGCTAACATTACCAGCCATATTGTATAATCCAAAATCGTTTGGTGCATACGCATTTACAGGTGCTGTAATTTCTGCATTATCATTTAATGCTCCTGCTAATCCCATATAATCACCTGTTCCTCTACGAAAGTTTGCCTGCATATCACCTTGCGATTTTCCATGTTTTTGATCTCGTAAAGAATTTCCACTCCAAGGATAACGGCGACGTTCTAAATAACGTTCTTCCCCAGCTTGTGGCATTGTTCCACGTAGAGCCAAAGCGGCATATTCCCATTCTGCTTCAGTTGGCAAACGGTAATCAGGTAATAAAATACCATCTTCAAAACGTACTCTTCGAGATTCTCCTTCTTCGGCACTTAAGTCTTTCTTTCCACCGCCTTCTGGTGTTACACCTTCGTAATGTCCTAAAGTGTATGAGTGTGTTGTAAAATGGTCTTCACCAGATTGTTCTGGATCAAACTCTAAATATCCTTTCTTTATTAATAAGGCTTCGTTTACTCTATCCGAACGCCATTTACAGTATTCGTTGGCTTGTTCCCAAGAAACACCAACTACTGGATATTCACCATAAGCTGGGTGGCGGAAATAATTGTGTACATAAGGCTCATTGTACGAAAGCTCTTCACGCCAGCACAATGTATCAGGTAAAGCAGCTTGTACGTATTCTGGATAAACCTCACCAAATACTTTTCCTAACCATTGAATGTATAATAAATAGTTTTTGTTAGAAACTTCTGTTTCATCCATATAAAAAGAAGAAACAGTAACTCTGCGTGGGTGACTGTGGTGTTCAAATAAAACATCTTCTTCGGTATTACCCATTACAAATGTTCCACCTTCAATTAAAACCAAACCTGGTCCTGTTTCTTGTTCTACGTATTCACTTGTTTCAAAACCTCCCCAAGTAGGGTCATTAAATGCCCATCCTGTTTTTGAATCTTCTCCTCCTGCCGATTTTTTTGAGCAAGAACTTAGTACAAGTAAACTTGCTACTAATGTAAGTGTTAATAATCTTGATGCTGAAAAGCTCATCGTTCTCATTTTATTGCTAATACTTTTATTTTAAACGCAATTGTTATCAAAATTGTATTTTGTATTGCGTAAATTTTAATTTTTATAATTTATAAACTTCTATTTCTAAAGTTTTGCCAAGTTAAAAGACATAAAATTACAGATTAAAGTTTAAAAATTATAGTTGTTAAAAAAATTACTTCACTATTGTTAGTTTACTTTTCATTTTTAACATAAAAAGCTACTTAAACATTGTTGGGCAATTGCCCATATCCATTTGTCGGCGTTTTTTTGCTAAATATTTATTTTGTCCTAAATCAATAGTTACATTTACTTCGTGTGCACCTGCACTTGTTTTTATACCCGAAATAGTTTGGTCGTAGCTATATGAAATACGCATTAAACCAACTCTATAACCTACCATTGCTATTAAGGC
>JAHDDA010000023.1:9801-16134 GCA_020629595.1 Chitinophagales bacterium | reverse complement strand
AAAAGAAAAACGAATTTACATATTGCTATTGCACCCACCAAAAAACTAAGCCGTATAGAATGGTTTGTAGAAAAGGCAATAGAAATTGGTGTTGAGGAAATTAGTTTTATTCAAACAAAATACACCGAAAAAGTAAAACTAAATATTGATAGAATAAGAAAAATAGCCATTGGTGCAATGAAACAATCTGGCAGAGCTTACTTGCCAAAACTTAATGAAATTATTACCTTAAATGATTTTTTACCCAAAACAGAAAAGCAAGAAGCACAAAAGTTTATTGCTTATGTACCCGAGAATAATCAACAATTAAAAGACGAAATACAAGCAAATAATATTATTGTTTTAATTGGTCCAGAAGGAGGCTTTTCACCAGAAGAAGTTGAACAAACTACAAACTTTGGTTTCAATGCTGTTTCCTTAGGCAATTTTAGATTAAGAACCGAAACCGCAGGAGTTGTAGCATGTTCTGTGGTCGGAAATATTTAATTTTGAGACATACAAAATGAAATATAGACTTTTAAAAATAGCCTTAATTACTTCGCCATTAACTGCTTTATATGGCATAATGCCTATTTATCTTTTCGATAAGATAAGTGGAGAAGAAGCATTGTTTTTTGGAGCTTTTATAACGCTTAATGTCTTAATATTTTGGTTTGTTAATTCATTTTTAGTTTTAAAATATGGGCATTTAAAATCCGTTTACTTATACCTTATAAGTTTTCTCATCATTATATTAAGTAGAGCAATAATTTTTACTATCAAACCAGATGTGTTTATTGATAGTTATATTTTTGAAATTCCTATGTATCCAATAGTTAATGTAATTGTAATAAATATTGGTATTTGGGGCGTTATTGAGTTTATGCGTTCGATTAAAAGAACCGATGAAATGCGAGAAAAAATTACGAAACTTTCAATAGAAAATTTAGAGGCAAAACACCAATCGATTAAAAAACAGTTGCAACCACATTTTTTGTTTAATGCTTTAAGTACTTTAAAAGCTTTAATTAATGAAGATAAAAATGTAGCAGAAAATTATACCGTTCAGCTTTCAGAATTTTTACGTTTTTCGTTTAAAAACCAAGATAAAAATATTATTACTGTTAAAGAAGAATTAGCCTTTGCACAAAATTATATTGAACTTCAAAAATTACGATTTGAAAACAAATTTGAGTTCGATATTTCAATTGAAGAAGCTGTTCTTTTGAAATCCGTACCAGTATTTTCTATACAATTACTGATAGAAAATATCTTTAAACACAACTATTTTACGGAAAAAAACAAAATGGAATTTACCATTAAAAATGATAAAGATTCGATTAACGTTTGGAACAAAAAAACAGCAACAAAATCAACCGATAAAAATAATACAGGCTTAAAAAATTTGAATAAGAGATATGAACTAATAATAGGAAAAAACATTCAAATAGAAGATAATGAAACCTATTTTAGTGTAAGCTTACCAATTATAGAAAATGAAAATATTAATAATTGAAGATGAAAAATATACTGCCAAAGATTTAGCCAATTCTTTATTAAACATAAATCCTAAAATTGTGATTTTGGAAATAATAGAGTCGGTTAGTTATGGAATTGAGTATTTGAAAAATAATGAGCAAGTAGATTTAATATTCTCAGATATTCAGTTGGTAGACGGTTTGAGTTTTGAAATTTTTGAAGCAACTAAAAATAATATTCCAATAGTTTTTTGCACTGCTTATGATGAATTTGCCTTAAAAGCATTTGAGGCTTCAGGTATTGAATATATTTTAAAGCCTTTTAAAACAGAAGCAATAGAACAAGCCTTGAAAAAGTACGAAACACTGAAACAACAATTTTTACAACCCAATATTTCAGAGTTGTTAAATTTAGTAAGGCAAGGAAATAACGAAAAACAACAGAATTTACTGGTTCATAGAGGCTCGCAAATTATACCATTAAACATAAATGAAATTGCCCTTTTTATTGTAGAAAATAGTTTGGTGTTTGTTTATACTTTCGATGACAAAAAATATTTGCTTAACCAAACAATGAACGAATTAGAAGAAAAATACACACCAGATTTTTTCAGAGTAAATCGTCAGTTTTTGGTAAACAGAACGGCTGTAAAACACGCCACACAAGCCGAAAATCGTAAATTAAAAATTCATTTAAAGGTAGAATTTAAAGAAGAAATATTAGTACCAAAGCCTAAAATTCCACAGTTTATAAATTGGTTGGCTACGGCGTAAAAATCCTCAACTCATTATTTGTCCGTTTCAAATTGCTATCTGTCCACTTCACTTTTTTCGGCTCATTTTCGGCTTTAAAAGCGTTTAGATTTGAATTGTTCAAGCGAAATATTATTAGAAGAAATAATGATTTCAGCATTCAATTTAAACCTAAAATATGAGATATTTAATAACAACCTTTTTGTGTTTTTTATTTCTTGGAAACAGTTTAACAGCACAAAACGCAACTCTAAGTGGCTACTTAAAAGATGCAGAAACAGGCGAAGAGTTATTGTACGCTTCGGTATTAGTTGAAGGGGAAACCATTGGAACAACTACTAATTTGTATGGTTTTTACTCTCTGACGCTTCCAGTTGGCGAATATAAAATTGCCTATTCTTATTTGGGCTATGCTACACAAAGCATACAAATAAACTTACAATCAGATGTAAGTCAATCGGTTGAATTAAAGCCTGATACTGATTTATTGGAAGAAGTAGTTGTAACAGCCAAAGCCAAAAACGAAAATATTAAATCTACAGAAATGAGTGTTACAACGCTTGATGTAAAGAGCATTAGTAAAATTCCTGTTTTGTTTGGCGAGCAAGATATAATGAAAACAATGCAATTAATGCCAGGTATAAGTGGTGCTTCGGAAGGAAGTAGCGGCTTTTTTGTTCGTGGTGGAAATGCCGACCAAAACCTAATATTATTAGATGAAGCAACAGTTTATAATGCCTCACACTTATTAGGTTTCTTTTCTGTATTTAATTCCGATGCTTTAAAAGATGTAAAGTTATACAAAGGCGGAATACCTGCCGAATATGGCGGACGTGCTTCATCGGTAATGGATGTACGAATGAAAAATGGTAACTCAAAAGAGTGGGGCGTTTCGGGAGGTTTAGGTTTAATTTCTTCAAGGCTAACCGTAGAAGGACCAATTAAAAAAGACAAAGGCTCAATTTTAATTTCTGGAAGAAGAACTTATATGGATTTATTGGCAAAAACCTTTACCAATGATTTCGATGACTTATCGCTTTATTTCTACGATGTGAATATGAAAGCAAATTATTCAATAAGTGAAAAAGATAGAATTTTCTTTTCGGCTTACTTAGGAAAAGATGTTTTTGGATTAGAAGATTTTGGTTTCGATTGGGGAAACACAACTGCCACGCTTCGTTGGAATCATACTTTCAATAGCAAATTGTTTAGTAATACATCTTTAATTTATTCAGATTACAATTACGGTTTTAATATTGATAATGCAGGAATTGATAACGATTTATCGGCTGGAATTTTTGATTATAACTTGAAACAAGATTTTACCTATTTTTTAAATCCGAAGAATAAAGTTAAGTTTGGAGTTCAAGGAATTTACCACGATTTCCAACCAATAGTTTTTACATTTGATGATGAACTTAAAGATCAAGCACAAACCCAACAGGCTTTAGAAACAGGAATTTATATTTCAAATGAACAAAAAGTAAGTGAACGCCTTACCTTAAACTATGGTTTACGAGCAAGTACTTTTAGTAATATTGGTGCTTTTACCGAACAACAATTTAATGAGCTTGACGAAGTTGTAAACCAAACTACTTATGAGCAAGGCGAATTTTACAACAATTACTGGACGCTTGAACCACGTTTTAGTGCATCGTATGTTTTAAATCCAATGACTTCAATAAAAGCGTCGTACAATCGAAATGCACAATATCTTCATTTACTATCGAATAGCAATGCAGGAAGCCCAACCGATATTTGGATACCAAGTAGCACTTTGGTAAAACCTACAATTGCCGACCAAGTAGCTTTGGGTTATTTCCAAAATTTTAATGAAAACAAATATAAATTTAGTGCTGAAGCTTACTATAAAAACTTCCAGAACTTAGTAGATTATGAAAACGGAGCAGAAATTTTTGCTAATACAAATATCGAATCTGAATTGGTATTTGGAAAAGGTAGAGCTTACGGAATTGAGTTTTTATTAGAAAAACAAGAAGGTAAATTAACAGGTTGGTTGAGTTATACATTAAGCAAATCGGAACGACAAATTGACGAAATAAACTTTGGCAACTGGTATGCTGCTCGTCAAGATAGAACCCACGATATTTCTTTAGTTGCCAATTATGAATTAAGTAAAAATTTAAGTATTTCGGCAACTTGGGTTTACAATACAGGCGATGCAGTTACTTTTCCAGCAGGAAAATATTATATAGATGATAGTTTGATAAGCCTTTACACCGAAAGAAATGCAGATAGAATGCCTAATTATCACCGCTTAGATTTAGGTGTAAACTGGACTTTAAGGGATAATGATAAATATTTTAGTGCCTTAAATTTTTCGTTGTACAACTTATACAATCGTAAAAATGCCTATTCCATTTCATTTGCCGAAAGCGAAACTTCGCCAGGAACAACAGAAGCTACACGCTTATCACTGTTTGGTATTGTACCTTCTGTAAGTTGGAATTTTAAGTTTTAGAAATAAAATTTCATCCCTATCAAGGATTATGCGTTTCAGTTCTAAACCTGATAGGTATAAATCATAACTTTTTGACATTTACAAAACGCCTCAAATCAAGCCATTACTTATTTAACTAAAACAATGAAAAATGAAAAGAATAAATTTTTTAGCCATCATATTATGTTTTATCCCACTTTTATATTCTTGTGAAGATGTAATAGTTTTGGATTTACAAGAAGAAGAAGCACGTTTAGTTATTGAATCGTATGTTGATATTTCGGCACAAAAAGCAGTAACAAAAATTTCAAATTCCAATGGTTTTTACGATTCTACTGAGCAAATAATGGTAGAAGGGGCAACCGTAAAATTGGTAACTGAAAACGAAACTTTTACTTACACCCAAGAAAGTACAGGAGTTTATAATTTGGATATTCCCGAATTTTTACCAAATGAAAGTTTAAGGTTAGAAATTGAGTTGAACAATGAAATCTATATAGCCGAAACAAAAGTTCCGAACTTTGTAGAACTATCAGCGATTAATTTTTCTGAATTTACCTTTCCTTTTGGAGATAGCGATACCAAAACTTATCAAATTTCATCTACTTGGACAGACAATTTAGAAGAAGAAAATTATTATAGAATACGACCTTATGAAAATGGCGAAATCATTCCTAATATTTTTTCTTTGATTAGAGATGATGGTATGGAAGGAAAAGAAATTACTTTGCCCATTCGTTATCCATTTGAAGGAGATAATACTATTAGCATAGAACTTTTAAGCACCAGCAAAGAATACTACGATTATTTTATTCAGCTTAAAACCTTAGATTCACAAGGTTTAGATGGCGGAAATCCGTACAATCCAATCGGGAACTTTAACAACGCCAATGTACTTGGTTATTTTGGTGCATTTACTACTTCTTTGCAGGAAGTGGAGTTGTAGAATTTAGATGAATGGGAAACCAACTTTTGGTCCATAAGATTTAAAAACTTCAAAGTCTTGACTAAATTATCCAAAGAAAAGCCAATAGCATTATTGTTATGGCTTTCCTTTTTTTGTACCACAATTTTAACTTAAACGAACTAAATAAAGCTTAAAAAACGTTAATTGATAAAACCGCAATTAATGAGTAAACAACTCCCCAAGTTTTTAAATTTTAGAACAACTGTTTTAGCTATAACAAGTCTGTTATACTCATTTACTGTTTACGCATTCTTTTATATGATGCGTGAAAGTTTTAGATTTTTTCCGATAAGTCATTTTAATGATATTTGGGTTTTAAATGACGATGAGATCTGGTTTTACAATATAGTTTTTGCCTATTTAGCTCTTATTTGGGGACAAGGATATTTCATCAATTTTTACTTTAGAAAAGCAAGAAAACCATTTGAAAAGCAACATTATTTTCATTCAAAAATTATAAACGATAATAGAGTTGTAAGCTGGTGTTTTTACGCATTTGTAAGTAAAATGTGTTTGGTTATTTTAGGTGTTGATCTTATTGAGAATAAATTACAATACGTTTTCTCGCTGTATGACGAATTTTGGATTGCTTTTATATTATTAATAATTGTACTGTACCTACAATCGTGGACAACATTAGTGTTTATTTATAAACGAAAAGCTCAAAAGTGGATGTTACTTACTTTTTTAGGAAT
>JAHDDA010000023.1:8507-9701 GCA_020629595.1 Chitinophagales bacterium | reverse complement strand
CAATAGTAAAATTGTAGATTTTGGACAATTAGAAAATGAAGTTTTGAGCTTTATAAATAAAAATGAAGATTATATTTTTCAGCTTAACATTACCAATGATTTACAATACCAAGAATACATAAATCTAATAAGTACAATACGAAGCACTTTTAATAAATTACGAAACGAATATACTTTACAAACTTACCATAAAAGCTATGATGATTTGGATAGAGAACAAGCAAGGGAAGTAAGAAAACAGACTCCTTTGAGAACCATTGAGTTTTATAAAGAAGATTTCTCTATTTCTAAAGCAAAAGAATTACCTCCACCTCCGCCGTTTCCACCACTTCCTTCACCACAAGTAAGGTTTGATTATGAGGACAATAATTTTCCATAAAAAAAGGGAAAAAACTGTGAATCTTTTCCCTTTTCGTGAGCTAACTATTTTAATTCAAAACACTACTTTCCTATTGGTAAATTCACGCCAGCAGTAATGCCAAAGTTATTGAACTTTCCACCAACTAAGGCATACTTGGCTCCAATATCTACTTTAGCATTTCCTAAATCTAATTGATAGCCAATATTGGGCGAAAAAGTAAATAAAGTCTCTTGCTGCGAGTCGGCAAGGCTTAACAAAAAGGTAGCTTTTAACTTAGATGTTACCATAGTTGCACCAACATCTGCACCAGCATAAAAACCATCATATATAAAAGCTCTACCTCCTACAGTTATTGGAATTGCCTTAACTGTAGCCTGTAACAAACCCTGGTCGGCAACTTTATAATTTATAACACCAGCTTTAGCAATAATAGCGGCACGTTCATTGGCAAATGTTTGCTGAATATTTGCCGAAATACCAAAACCTAAGTTTGAAGCATCGCCAAAATCTACAAAATTTATAGGAATATCAACTCCAGGAATAATATCAATGTTCATAGTATTAGAGGCAAACTTTGGTGAACTCATTTCGGTAGAAATACCAATTGATGTAGTTTGTGCATTCACAATATCGCCAGAAGTTAAAATTAGACATAACAAACCTAGTACGCTTAAAATCGTTTTTTTCATTTTCCTAAATTTTAATGGTAAAAAAATTAAATACTGTGTAAACTTAGTTTACAATATATTGAAGCCGAATTGGCTTGTGTGTTTTAGCTAACAGAATAATAGACCACCATTATTCGTAGTGGTTTAAATGGTTGAGGTTTTTCA
>JAHDDA010000023.1:0-8407 GCA_020629595.1 Chitinophagales bacterium | reverse complement strand
ACAACTATCTTTTTACAAAAATCTAAGCAAACGCCTGATCTACCAACTCTTTTTGTTCTTGTAAATGTATTTTCTTAAAACCAGTTGCAGGCGAAGCACTTGGTCCTCGTGAAATGCGTTTTAAGCCCACTTGGTGATAACGGCTTAATACATAAGCCCAAGCTCCCATATTTGAGGGTTCTTCTTGTACCCAACACAATTCTGCATTTTTATATTTTTCTACAACATTATCTAGCTGCTTTGCTGGCAAAGGATACAATTGTTCTAACCGAACAATAGCCACATCTTTACGGTTATCGGCTTCTTTCTTCTCTAACAAATCATAGTAAATTTTTCCTGAGCAGAATAATACACGTTTCACTTTTGTAGCTGCCACAGTATTAGCATCGTCAATTACTTCCTGAAATCCTCCTTTAGATAATTCATCGACATTAGAAATACAGCGTTTATGGCGTAATAATGATTTTGGCGACATTACCACCAATGGTTTACGGAAAGGTCGTTTTAATTGACGGCGAATGGCGTGGAAAAAGTTAGCTGGTGTGGTAATATTTGCAATAGACACATTATACTCGGCACACGCCTGTAAGTAGCGTTCTAAACGTGCCGATGAGTGTTCTGGTCCTTGTCCTTCATAACCATGTGGCAATAACATAATTAATCCACTTTGCCTATTCCATTTACTTTCTGCTGAAGAAATAAACTGATCAAACATAGTTTGAGCACCATTGGCAAAATCTCCAAATTGGGCTTCCCATAAAACCAATTGATCTGGCGAAGCTAAGGAATAACCATATTCAAAACCTAAAACACCAAATTCGGAAAGTAAAGAATTATGAATTTCAAAATTACCCTGCTCACCATTTTCAGCTAAGAAATTTAAACGGTTATATTGTTCTCCTGTGCTTTCATCAAATAAAATAGCATGACGATGCGAGAACGTTCCACGCTTCACATCTTGTCCTGTCATTCTAATATTATTTCCATCTAATAAAATAGAACCATAAGCAATTAACTCGGCTGCTGCCCAATCAACCGTTTTTTCATCGCGCATCATTTGTCGGCGATTTTCAAGCATCTTATCTACTTTACGCAACGGACTAAAACCTTCTGGCACTTTTATTAAGCCTTTTACAACAGTAGCTATGGTTGATTTGGTAATTTTTGTTGAAGGTGATTTGTCAAAATCACTTGGTTTTGATTTTCTTAATTTTTTCCAAGCAATTTCTGGCTCTTGCATTTTATATTCTAATGGTTTTTGACGAACTTCATCAAGGCGAGCTTGCAACTCTGCCTTAAATTCATCTTCCATTTCTTTGGCACGTGCTTTATCTATTATTTTTTCTTCAACTAATTTATTGATGTAGGTTTCACGTGGGTTTTTGTGCTTTTTAATTACTTTATACATCTCTGGTTGCGTAAAACTTGGATCGTCAGCTTCATTGTGTCCATGTTTACGATAACAAACCATATCTATATATACATCGCTATTAAATTTTTGTCGGTATTCCATAGCCACTCCAGCAGCATAGGCAACTGCCTCAGCATCATCGCCATTTACATGAATTACAGGTGCTTCTACTACGCTAGCCACACTTGTACAATAATCTGAAGATCGAGCATCATGAAAATCGGTTGTAAAACCTATTTGATTGTTGATTACTAAGTGAATTGTTCCACCTATATGATAACCAGCTAATTTACTCATTTGAGCTACTTCATAAACAATTCCTTGTCCTGCTACGGCGGCATCTCCATGAATTAAAATTGGGCAAATTTTACTTCTTTCACCTCCATATAATAAATCTGATTGGGCTCTTGCTAAACCTTGTACCACAGGATCAACGGCTTCTAAATGCGAAGGATTAGGAGCTAATTTCATGTGAACACTATTTCCCGAAAGTGTATCGTATTGAGAAGAAAAACCAAGATGGTATTTCACATCGCCATCACCCATATTGTGATGTTTGGGGGCATTTCCTTCAAATTCGCTAAAAATTTGTGCATAGGTTTTACCCATAATATTACAAAGAACATTTAAACGCCCTCGGTGTGCCATTCCAATCACAAATTCTTCAACACCTAATCTTGCACCAGAATTTATTGTAGAATCAAGTGCTGTAATGGCATTTTCACCACCTTCTATTGAAAAACGTTTTTCTCCTAGGTATTTTGTTCCTAAAAACTGCTCAAAAACTGTTGTTTCATTTAATTTTTTAAGAATACGTTTTCTTATTGTATTATCAAAACCGTAATCTTTAGGTCGATTTTCAAATTTTTCTCTAAGCCAATGTCTTGCTTCAAGGTTTTTTACATATAAATATTCAACACCAAATGGTCCACAATAAATTTCATTTAACTTGGCAACGATATTTTTTAGGCTTGCTTTTCCAATACCTAAATGTTCGCCAACGGCAAATTCTGTTTCTAAATCTTCGTTTGATAAATTAAAATTTGATAGGTCAAGTCCAGCATTTCTATCCAAACGTTTTCTAATAGGATTAGTTTGAGCAATAAGGTGAGCATTTTTTCGGTAGGTATAAATTAAGTTGAAAACCTTTAATTCTTTTCCAAAGTTGCTTACTTGATCTACTGATATGTTTCCGTCTTCACTATTTTTTAAGGCAAATTCAAATCCTTCAAAAAAACGAATCCAGCCATCATCTAATAGTTCTTTACCTCCATTTTGAAATTGATTGTATAGATTTTCTATGTAAGTTGGGTGGGCATTTGCAATGTAATGTTCAGCACTCATTTTTTACTTTTTATAAGTTTACCAAGGTCTGAAACTTGGTGTGTGTTCTAAAATTGATAAAAGCCTAACAAATATCGTGTAATATTGATTAATTTTTGTAGCTTAAACCATTTTTTAATGGTTTAAGTTGAGGTGTTTTTATTGAATTGTTAAAAATCTATAATTTGGATGTTTGGTATATTATAAAAAAACGCACCCATGAGGAAATGGTGTGCGTTTCATAATAGTAAAGTTATAAAGTTTATTTTGGCATTTAGCGTTAGTTAACTACCAACTTTTGACTTATAGTTTTATTACCAAAACGTACTTGAACAAAATAAATTCCACGTTGCCAACTTGTTAAATTGGTTTGCCATTTTTTTACAAATTCAGACTGCTCAACTAATTTTCCTTGAATATTAAAAATATCAATTGTGTAGTTTTTGGGGTTTTGGGCTTCTATATAAACAATATCCGATGCTGGATTAGGATATAATTTTATACCATAATCTAATAGGGTTTCATTACCAGTAGTTGTTTCTGGTCCATAAATTACAGCTTTTCCATCTTTTACACCCAACCAATAAAATTCACCAACATTATCCATTGCTAAATTACCCGACTTATAAGCACCATTATTTAATAAAACATCGGTAGTCCAATCTGAATCGCTAGTATTGTAAGCATAAATTAGTTCACTACCAGTTCCAATAATTGAGCAATGACGATTAATAGAACTACTTACCATAATAGATTCTAAAGTGCCATCATTAGCAATAACCGTTGCATTTCCTCCATCTGGAATCCAAGCATCTGTCATTTGTTTATGAGCCTGAAAAAAAGTAATTTCTCCGTTTGCTTTTTGCGAAGCGTAATTAATCAAATTTTCATCACTTGTAGATTTTAGGCTTGTAAAAGTAGAAGGACCGAAGGTAAAGTATGTTCCATAACTCCAATTTGTGCTATTCATTTCACCATTAAAAGCTCTCTGAATTATCTGTTCTCCACTAATAACATAACCACCCACATAAGCAATCTCTGCTATTCCATCGGCATTTACACTCAAAGAAACATCATTATAGTCTTGTTTCATATCAGTAAATGGCACTTTTAATGAGCCTAATAACTGCCCTGATTCTGAGTTGTTAAAATAATGAACCCTTACCACATCTTCAGCAACATCTTTCATTGCCCACGCTAAATGGGCAAATCCATTTCCATCTACTCCAATATCTAATGATGTTTTTGGTTCGTTATCGCCCATAACTATTTCATTAGAAATTATTGAAAATGGTGCGGCTAATTGTGCCAACCATAATTCTGTATCGCTACCATTATTTTTCATATAAGCAACAAAAGTATTACCTCCACTACTTGCAATTGTAGCACTTTCGGCTTGTACATTTTCACTTATTAGTTCTGGATTTGACCAGTTACCGCCTACATCTCTTGAAGCAAAATAAAGATTTCCGATATTGTTTTCCCACACCAAAAATGATCTATTGTTAGCATCAACAACTCCTTTTGCATATTCTGCTGTTCCTGTTTGTGAAGGCACTTCGCTTAATTGAGCTGTCTCCCATTGTGCATTTAATTGAATGCATAGCACAGCCACCAAAAATATGTTTAATATTTTTTTCATTCGACAATAGTTTAAAAGTTAGTAGCCAATTTTTTCCTTTTCGGCTTGGCAGAAGAAAAGGAATATGGCAAAAATTTTCTTTCTCTAAAATGGTCTAAACCAATTGTCGTGCCATTTTTTTTAAACACTCTTTAAGCTAAAGATTAAAATACCGTATTTTTGTTAGCGACAAAAACTCATTTATTATTATGAAAAATCTTAGAACTGGCTTTTTTATTTGTATAACCACCTGCTTTTTAACTGCTTGTGGAAGTAATACAGTTAATGACTCAACTGTTAAAGAAGCACCCATTGCAAAACAAGTTGATGAAAAACAGAACCTAAAAAATAAAGAAACAGTAAAAGATACGCCAACAAATAATATTGATGCACAAGAAAAAGGAAAGATAAACTGGGTAAGTATTGAAGATGCAGAAAGGTTTATAAAACAAGAGCCTAGAAAAGTAGTTGTTGATTTATATACAGATTGGTGCGGATGGTGTAAAAAGATGGATAAAGCCACTTTTCAGAATAAAAAAATAGCCGATTATATCAATGAGCACTTTTATGCGGTAAAATTCAATGCAGAAAATAAAAATGCTATTAATTTTAAAGGGAAAAAATTTGAGTTTGTACAAGCAGGAAGACGAGGTTATAACCAATTAGCTTACGATTTTGCAAGTGGTAGAATGAGTTATCCTACAGTTTCATTTTTAGACGAAAATTTAGAATTAATTAAGGCTTTCCCTGGTTTTAAACAGCCCGACCAATTTGAACCTTATTTAAAATTTGTTAGCGAAAATCACTACAAGTCGAAAACAATGGCAGAATTTGCTCAAGAATTTAAGAAGAAAAATAAACAATAGATTTTTAGGAAATCAGAGGTCAAAAAGAATTTTATGTTAATAAATAAACTTGTCCAATTCCTGCTGCCAAACCTAATAATGCACCAGTAAGTATTAATTTCCATTCATCTTGTTGGTAGGCTGGTCGTAAAACGCCTTCAAAATCTTCTGATGAAAGCGCTTGCATTTGTTCACGCATAGTTGTTTCTAAGTCTAAAGCTTCTTCAGCATAAGGAAAAACAGTAGAAACTACTTGTGGTAATAAATCTGCAAACTTATCGGTAATATTATCTTTTATTCTTTGATAAACACTTGCTCCAACACCTAATTTTACAAATGGTTGAACCAAAACAGCCGACTTATCAATGTAGGTTTCAATATGATTTTGAATGAGCCAAAATAAATGTCTTGCTGAAGGACCATTCACAATTCTACCAAATATTTTTTCCGAGTTTAGAATTTCAGCAGATACAATTTTTGCATATTCTTCTGATACAGCTTGTTGGCGTGTTAAAAATAAACCTTGAAAAGTGAATGGTCCTATTTTTTTAGGCTGGCGTGGCTCAAAAATCATTTTTAGAGCTAACCAATTGGTAGCATAACCAACCAACAAACCGCCTAATGGTAACAACCACCATTCGTTCCAAACCATAAATATTAGCATTTGAATTAACCCAAATAAAAAGCCGAAATATATTCCAGAATGTTCTATGAATTTGAATTCTTTTGCTCCACATTTCTGAAATAAAGTATTCAATATTTCTTTTCGATTAGTTAATTCATCAACAACCATTTGGCGTAAATCAAATATTTGATTAATGTTCGCCTTCATATCTTCCATTACGGCTTTAATTAAAGGAGCAGTATCGGCTTCGGCGTCAGCAAACATTTGTTCTTTTATATTTTTTGGAGCATTTTTCCAAAGTAAAGGAACTTCGGCTGTTAATGCTTCATCAATAGTTTTACTTGTATGCTTTTTTAAAATAGGTTCCATTTCTTTGGCAACTACTTCGGCATCTAATTTGGCAAATTGATCTTCAACTTTTAATAATTTATTTACCATTAAATCAACAGAAATGCCTGCTACTTTTCCAGCATTGGCTGGCACAAGACCTTGCCAACCAAATATTGGCTTAATACCTATAAACTCTAATGGATAAAAGGTAAGTTTAATAGCTATCCAGTTGGTTATGTAACCCACAATACCAGCAGTTATTGGAATTGCTAAGTTTTTCAACCAATATTCATTTTCAGCAAAAAATTTTGTAATTATTTCGAGCAATGATAAATTTTGATAGCTAAGATACAATAAGTAAAAGTGAAAAACTAAAAGTGAAAAGTGATAATTGAATTTTGAGTTTTACTGTTGTATAATTAATTTATTTGACGATTAAATACAACGTACAAATTGTTTTCAGTCAACAGTCCACAGAAAGTTTACCTTTAGGTAAAAAAATGGTTTTAGTGGTCTGTTGACTATTAACCATTGTCAAAAGTTTTTAAAACCTCGAACTCAATAACAAATCTAAATTTGTGTGTCGAATACCAAAACGTTTGCTTAAAAACCTATTGGTTAATCTGCCTTTATAGATATATGCACCATTTCTTGTACCAGCATTTGCATATAAATAATCGCTAAAATCTCTGTGTTGTAAGGCTTCTAATAAAAGCGAGGTAATTACATTACTAAAAGCACGAGTTGCTGTACGAGAAACTCGTGAGGCAATATTGGGAACGCAATAATGAAAAACACCATATTTTTGAAATATTGGGGTTTTGTGCGTTGTCAATTCAGAAGTTTCAAAACAACCTCCTTGATCAACACTTACATCAATTATAAGTGAGCCTTCTTGCATTTGTTCTACCATTTCTTCGGTTACAATGCAAGGTGATGAACCTGTTTCGGAATGAATAGCACCAATAACAACATCGGTTGTGCGTAGTTCTCTAATTAACGAATCGGGGTTTATAACAGAGGTATAAATACGCCTACCAATATTATTTTGTAAACGCATAAGTTTATATAATGCATTATCGAATACTCGAACTTCTGCTCCTACGCCCAAGGCTGCTCTTGTAGCATACTCGCCTACTACTCCTGCACCTAAAATGGTAATTTTTGCAGGTGGCACAGAAGAAATACCACCTAATAAAATACCTTTTCCTCCATTTACATTACTTAAAAATTGGGCAGCTATTTGTACTGAAGCTGTTCCAGCAATTTCGCTTAAAATACGTACAATTGGAAACGAACCCGCGTTGTCTTTTAAATACTCGTAAGCAAAAGCTGTTACTTTTTTAAGCATTAATTTTTCTAATACATCGGCTGTTAAGTTCGGTAAATGAATAGGCGAAAAAATTATTTGCTCTGGCTTTAAATGATTTATTTCATCATTGGTTAATGGCGCAACTTTTAAAATAATATTTGCCTCAAAAACTTGATCTAAGTCTTCAACTACCAAAGCTCCTGCTTCTGAATATTCAATATCTTTAAAGTTTGCACCTTCGCCTGCTTTAGACTGAATAATTACTCTATGCCCATTATTGGTAAGTAAACGTACCGAACTTGGTGTTAAGGCACAACGTTTTTCTTGAAAAGAAGTTTCTAAAGGAACACCTATAAAAAGTTGACCTTTTTTTGACCTAGTGGCTAAGGGTTTTGTTTGGGTTTCAAGGGCAAAATCTGTAGAATATTGTGAACTTCCTGTTCCACCGGGATTTTCCATTTTGCAAATTTTTATTCAGAAATATGACTAAAAGTAAATTCTCTGCTTTCGTCTGCTAAGGTACGAATATTTATGCGAACATAGCTTCCTAATTCATTCAAAACTAAATCAGCCCATTCAATAAAAATATAATTGTTATCTGAGAAATACTCCCAAAATCCAATATCTTCAATTTCTTCAATAGAATTTAGGCGGTACAAATCGAAGTGAAAAATATTTGTGTCATTTTTAGTAATATATTCATTTACAATAGAATAAGTAGGGCTTGTAATGGCTTCTGTGCAATTAAGTTCCTGAGCTATTGCTTTTACAAATGTTGTTTTTCCAGCCCCTAAGTTGCCTTCTAAAATAAATATCTTACAATTTCCTGCAAAAGAAAGTAAGGTTTTAGCCAATTGTTTTAATTCAGTTTCTGCTTCTATTTTATAGCTTTGTTGAGTCATTTAGCTTGTATTTTACTGCAAATTTAGTTGATGTATTT
>JAHDDA010000352.1 GCA_020629595.1 Chitinophagales bacterium | reverse complement strand
TGACCAATTAACATATATGGATCGCCCCAATTTGGACGTAAAGCCGCTGCTTCTTCTGCTAATTTACGAGCCGTTGGAAAGTCTTTATCGTTTCTGTAAGCAATGTTTGCCAACTTCATTTTAATTTTTCCTTTTTTCTCGCTATCTAAAATATTAGGGAAAGCCGCATTGTATAAGTTACGAGCCTCGCCGTAGTTTTTGGCACTGTACTCAATTCCCGCTAAGGTATAGTTAATTTTGCCTTGCTTTTCTGCATCATCTGAATACATTGACAAAGCACGTTTTAAATATCCTTTTGCTGCTTCGTAATTTTTTTCTTTTAACTTAATATTTCCAGCAGTATAAACTATTCCACGTGGAACATCTGGATCAATATCGGCACGCTTTACAATCATTCGGTAATATTCTGGGTCTTTTTTACAGTCTTGTTTAGACAAAGTTGCGTAGTATGCTTTTATAATTTCAAGATTGTTAGGATCAGCGTCTAATTTTGGTCTGTAATATGCCTTACAAGATTCACAATCGTTAATTGCCTTTTTAGCATCTAAATCTTCTAAAGTTGCCACGTTGCCTTCAAAGTTTGATATTTTCTCTTTAGCTGATTTGTACAAACTAGCTTTTTCAGCATCAGTATTGTCTGCATTAGCATCGCATATAGCGGTTGCTTTTATAACAAGTGCATCAAATTTTGATTTTTCAACTTCACCAGCACGTACTTTTTTATACAACAAACCTAAGTATGGAGGAAAAATATCTGGATCGGTATTATTTCCATCAATTTCCATTGCTTGGTCAAATAAATCGAATACTTCTTGGTCTCTACCTTCGTAGTAAGAAGCAATATAAAATGCTTTACGTCCTAAAGCCGAACCTGCTTGTCCCCAACATTCGCCACGCTTTTCAATAATAGAAAATAACTTTTGAATTAACTCCTCACGTTTTGCTTCGTCAGTTTCTACTTCAATCATTTCTTTGTACATATTTTCGCCACGTACAAAGGTGTTTTGGCGTAAACCTGGTGCATTATCGAAAACATATTGCCAGTGCTTTATAGTTTCGCTGTAATCACGTGTTGCAATATCTTCTTTCTTTTGCTCTTGCTTGTAAAACTCTGTATATAAAGAAGCAGCTTCTAAGGTTTTTTGCTTATCATCACCAAAACGAGCACAGCCAAATTCGTTATTTTTAGGTACATTTTCTTCTTTCTTTTCTTCTACAACTTCCTCAACTTTTCCTTTCTTCTTCTTTTTCTTTCCTTTTTTTTGTGCTACACAAGATGTTTCGGCAAGCATAAATACTGCTATCAACACCAATGCCCAAGCACTAAATTTTTTACTCGTTTTCATAATTTGTTGTTTTATTGGTTATTAATTAGTTTTATTTTTGGAAAAAGGAAATTGGAAAAAGATAAAAGTAACATTTCATTATATTAGCCTTTTATTTCCTTTTAACTTCAAATTTATTCAAAAGTTTACCAATGGTTGTTAATTCTTAACTGCCAACTGTTTCTATGACTTTAATCGTTTTAAAATGTTATTGTTTCTTAACATTTTTTAGGATTTAGCTTTTCATTAACGTAAAAGTGATGCAAAAATATTGTGCAAACTTGAGAATTTGAGAATTTGAGAATTTGAGAATTAAAAAACGAATTTAATCGAATTTGGGTTTAATAAACCAAAGATCATTTAAAGTAACACCCACATTCATTTTAAAATAGGTTTCTCTTAATACCTCGTTTCCTCTTTGACCAATATCGAATGAAAGGTTTAGGCGTGAAGCTCTTTTTTTACTAAGTGGAAAACCTGCTCCCAATGTAAAACCATATTGATTAATTCCTACAAAATCGCCTGTTTCTTGATCTTTTACTTCAAAATAGTTATTGTTATAATATGCTCCAAAACGGTATTGTGTTTGATTGAAAAACTTACGCAATCCTTCTTTGTATGGAACAAAAGCTGCTCCTAATTTTATTTTAGTTGTGTTTACATATTGTGCATTTATATCGGTTAGATTGGTATTTGACCAATTTGCCATTTCAATATCAAAGCCAAACAACCAATTACTACCTTTATTTACCGAAGCTCCAAAACCAAATTTACTTGGTAATGCAATTTTTTCATTCAATAATTCTGCACTAATAATGGCAGTAGTATCGCCAACTTGAGTACCGTTTATAAAAGTTGTTAATCTTCCTGTTTCTGTAAAAACATCGTGGTTTAAATCGGTAGCAGAACCCATATTTACGCCAATAGTTAAGTTGATTCTATCGGTTAGTTTTGGATGATATTGTACACTTGTATTCCAAATAAAACCACCAATATTACTTTGTTGGTCATAATTATAACCAAGCGAATTAGCAACGTCTGGAAAAAATGAGATTATATTTCTATCAAAGTTTCCAAAAACATAACCAACATTTATTCCTGCAGAAATAGCTTGGTAATTAAAACCATTTGCCCAATAAAATTGATACAAAGAACCAGAGCCAATGTATTGATAACGTTGCGTACCTATGTTTTCTATTTCTATATCTTCATTAATACCATAATAAACGGAACTAAATGG
>JAHDDA010000022.1:15081-16160 GCA_020629595.1 Chitinophagales bacterium | reverse complement strand
GTGTCAACATTTTCAACAAACCAGGCATAATTGCCAGAATAAGCGATTGAACCAATAGTGTCAAAAGGTTCGGCATTACCAAAAGAATCGGGCTGAATAATTACATTTGAATTTAAAGTTTCTACATTGTCATAAAAGTTTAAGTGCGTTGAAATTGTATTAGAAACAATAGCTTTAAAAACGCAAGTATCGGCTACCTGAGTTGGCAAATTTGGAATAGTGTATTGTATTACTTGATTGTTAATGTTTAGGGTATGATTAGTGACAATAGTATCAAAAACTAAATTGGTGTTTAATGTATCGGTAATAACTAAATTATTTTGAGTAATTACCGAATCGTTTTTAACTACCAAAGTATAAGTCAAAGTATCTCCAAATTTTGCCCAAATTTTATCTACCGATTTACTAATTTTAAGTACATCCCTAAATTCAGGTGGTAAATCAAAAGCCTCAACACCATCACATTTATCATTCGTATTATTTTGATTTGCAGAATACCCCAATCCTCTTCTAGCAAAAGTTTCCCAAATTATCTTTTGGTGTTGCCCATTGTAAATTGCTTCATCTGCGATTAAAATAGCATCTCTAGCATCAACAAATCCAGGATTACAGGCTTGTAACTTCATAGCATCAATTACGAGTTGCATTACCATATTATTACCTCCTGTTCCGTTATACAAATCTGAATCAAAACCATACTCATCAATAAATGCCCAAGTTAAATCCCAAATCATTGTACCCCAAATAAAACCAACTCCATGCGGTGCTGGTGCATTGCATATATCGCCATAAGTATAGTCGTTTATACTAAAATTGGTAGAATACGGAGCTAATCTAATTCCACCTCCATCAATGTCTTCTCCTTTTACATAAGTTCCCACTCCCCTACGGTCAACTCCTTGGTCTCCAGTTTCAATAGTCATTATTAACCCAAACCAATCACTCCAACCTTCTCCCATTTGCTCGGCATTATACAAACAGTTTATACTTGGACCACCTGTAAGACGAGTTGAAATACCATGTCCATATTCGTGGCAAATAATACCATTATCAAAACTTGAATCTTTATCTTCTACATT
>JAHDDA010000022.1:12192-14981 GCA_020629595.1 Chitinophagales bacterium | reverse complement strand
ATTAATTATTGAATCGCAGGCTATTGTTGAAGCCAAAGTATCGGCAGATAATGCAATTACTAATTTTCCCGAAATGGCATTAGGAGCAATGGGAATTTCGCCACCAAAAGCAGCCGTTGAAGTTTTGTATAAGCCAGAAATATTTGCTGGGCTTGAAATATTCAAATATTCAGCTAAACCTCCTGTCCAACGAAACATTTGCATTCTTCCGTTTTCACCATCTGGCGGACTTGAAAAAGTTGCATTATTTGAATTGCTGCCATCTAAGGCATCGGCATAAACAAAGTCTTTTTCTTCACCACCTTTGCCAAAATTAGAGTTTTGAAAATTTCCACTTTCTTCATCAAAGCCATAATTGTACCACACATCGTGCATCAAATTTGACCAATAAAATAAATTTGTAATAGAGGCTTCTAAATTTTGCGTAGGTGAAGCATTATAGGTGTAAGGATAGTCGAAACTAAGTGTTGCACTGTAAGGACTATACCCTAGGGTATCGGTATTAAGCGTATCTTCGGTTGCAAAAACATTATTTCCTCTTAAAATATTATACGAAATACTGTCATCATTGTGCCATCCTATTGGACTTGCAATTGGGGCTTCTACCCAAGGTTCCGTTACAACGCTTCTATTTCCATGAAGCGGACTCTCAATAGGGGTTGCAAAAACATTATAGGAGTTATTTGGTATAAAATAATTAGAACTTGAAGTTGCTGTTTTACTTTGTGAATGAGAACAGCTTTCAGAATGTTGATGATTGAAATTACAATATAAAGTATAGTTATTTTGTTTTAAAATTTCTGCTGTATTTGCATTAACTAAAACTTGCCACCAATCTTTAGAGTTTTTATCATCTAAATCTAATTGGTAGGCGATAACTAATTTTCCATTTTGTAGAGCATAAACTTCTTCAACTTCAATTGTAGTGTTCACAAAGTTGGGTGCTAAAAATTGTTTTTTACTATTTTTTAGACCTTGAAAAATAATTTCGCTACTCAAATCATCATTTTGTTTAGTTGTTGCATTTTTTAATAAAACTTTCTTTATTGCTAATTCAATGCCTTGTTTTTCATTTAACAACTTTTTGTTCTCTTGTTTATATTTTTTTAATTCTAAAAACTGATTATTTGCTTTTAACAGTTGCCCATTTTTATTGAAATGTAATTGAAAATGAGTATTAAAAATAGGTGTTTCATTAAGCATTTGTTGCAAATACAAATGTTTAATCCCTGTTTTGCTATCCTCATAATAATCGGTTGCTTTGGAAGAATAGAGAACCTGAGTTGAAATAAGCTTTTCAATTTCAGTTAAATTAGCCTCTATTAACTTCAGATGCTCGCTATTAATTTGTGCAGAAATAGATATTGACAAAACAATAGATAATATGTAAATAAAACTTCTTATCATAATAATAAAAACGCAATTATTTGTAAATTGGTTGCAATTACATATAATTACATTAAAATTTGTCAAATATATGCGGGTAATTATTCAAAGGGTTAAATATGCTTCTGTGACGATAGATAATATTAAAGTATCTACAATTGAAAATGGACTTTTAGTTTTGGTTGGCATTGAAAATGAAGACGCACAATTAGATATAGATTGGCTTTGTAAGAAAATTGTTAACCTTAGAATTTTTAATGATACTGAAGGCAAAATGAATTTATCTATTAAAGAAACTAATGGCGATATAATTGTGGTAAGTCAATTTACATTACACGCTTCTACTAAAAAAGGGAATCGACCTTCGTATATAAAGGCGGCAAAACCCAGTATTGCTATTCCTTTGTACGAAAAATTCAAAAAAACTTTATCTGAAAATTTGGGTAAAGATATTGGAAGTGGTGAATTTGGGGCAGATATGAAAGTTGAATTACTAAACGATGGTCCTGTAACAATTTTTATTGACTCTAAGAATAAAGAATAATATGTTTCAACTTTTAATGGCTCTTATTATCATTTTTGTTGGCTTATTAAGTATTTTCTTTATTCTAAGAAATCATATTACAGATAGCTGGCGAAAGCCTAAAAGAAAGTTTCCAAGAAGTTGGAAAAACATTTTAAATAAGTACGTAAATTTTTATCACTCATTAAGCAAGGCAGATAAGAAAATATTTGAGTATAAAGTTCAAGAGTTTTTACTAAACCATAGAATCACAGGCATTAAAACTTCAGTAGATGAAATTGACAAAGTTTTAGTTGCTGCAAGTGCAGTTATTCCCATTTTAAAGTTTCCCGATTGGAAGTATTACAATTTATACGAAGTGTTGATTTACCCTCGTTCATTCAATAAAAGTTTTGCCACTGAAGGAAAAGATAGAAATATTTTAGGAATGGTTGGCAATGGGTATATGGAAGGAAAAATGATTTTATCAAAAAATGCATTGAGGAATGGATTCAATAATCAAACCGATAAAAGAAATACCGCAGTTCACGAATTTGTTCATTTAATTGATAAAATGGATGGCTCAATTGATGGCATTCCTACATTGCTATTAAAGCGTCCGTACATCATTCCTTGGTTAGATTTGATTGAAAAGAAAATTAAAGAAATTTACGATAACAAATCAGATATAAATCCATACGGAGCAACGAGTAGAATAGAGTTTTTTGCTGTTATAAGTGAATATTTTTTTGAACGCCCTAAACTTTTGGCAAAAAAGCATCCAGAATTATATGAATTGTTAGAAAAGATTTTCAACCAAGATATGGATGCTCGCAATATGAAGATTTTAGATAGAACAATAATTTCCCCTACAACAAATTGCCCTTGCGAAAGTGGTAAA
>JAHDDA010000022.1:0-12092 GCA_020629595.1 Chitinophagales bacterium | reverse complement strand
TTTAGATAGAACAATAATTTCCCCTACAACAAATTGCCCTTGCGAAAGTGGTAAAATTTTTAGAAAATGTTGTGGTAGTCATCATTTTGGATAACAAGGAGTTAAAAAATCTTATAATATTAAGGCTCATTTGTACGGACAACGATTTATCGTGTTTAGCTACGATGAAATAAACCACAATCACTACAAGAATAATACATTTTCATAATCAAAAGAAAACCCCTTGCACAATTTTACAAGGGGAAAACAAATCAAAATTTTATCTTCTTACGTGATAGTTCATTTTAACTCTGAAGTTATCGTTCAGTACTCTTAGCATTTTAATAGCTTCGGTAGTCAATTTTATATCAACATTTTCTTCGCCAATTTTAGGTATTAGTTCACCAATCACTTTAACATAAATTTTGGCATTATTCATTGGATTTGTAAGTTTTATGATAGTATTTTTTGGTGCAGTTTTATGTAAAACAAACAAACCATTAAGCCCTTCTACTCTATCCCAAGAACCTAAGCCTGTATCTCTCATTTCTTCATACTCGGGTAAACTAGCTTTAATATCATAAGCTCTTTTAAATTTAACCATTAGGCTATTTTCAGGTCTTTCATTTTCTCTTGCATAACCAACAATTAAAACATCTCCTGGAGAAATTTCTGTAAAATCAGCTGACATATTATTCATCAATCGTAAATCATCTACTTTAATGCCGTACTGCTTTGCAATTCTAAACAAAGTTTCTTTTGGTTCAACTGTATGATAAACAGGTTGAGCATCGTTTGGCTGTACAACTGGAAATGAACTGGTTTCAGGAATTTCTGCAACATTGCTTTCATTCAACTCAATGTTAACATTAGGCGTATTAGATTCAATAGGATAAGTATTCTCTGTGCTTGCGGTAGCTGAATTATTAGGCATTTCAATATTAATACTCCCTGAGCTATTACCTACTGGTGTTTGCGGAATTAATATTTGTTGTCCAACAGAAATATTGTTATTTTCAAGGTTGTTAAATTGCTTTAAAGATTCTAAATCTAAATTGTACTGTTTAGCAATTTTAAACAATGTTTCGCCTTGTTTTACAACGTGAAATTTAACATCATTTGGATTTGAAGGCTTATTTGTTGGAGCAGGAATAAAATCTGACGGCTGGTTTTCGATTTTTTTGAAACCAACAATTATATTTTCTCCTAATGGTAATTGATTATTTTCTGTTATTCCATTCCATTTTTTTAAGTCTTCAATTGTAACTCCATATAGTTTAGATATTCTGTACCAAGTTTCTCCAGTTTTTACCAAATGCAATATGGCATCGCTTGGCATAGTATTGTCAATTGTAGGCTTGGTTGTTTGTGGAGGACGAGTTACAACCACATTACTATCTTGAGGTTTGTTATAGTTTACTTGAGTATTTGAATTTTGTGTTTTAACACCACCATTTTTTATAGACTCTTCGTACTCAGATTTAGACATAGCAGCTCTAGGTTTTGGTTTGTTTTTTGGTTTTAAAACCTTTCCTGCTTGCATTTTACCTGAATTTAGCTCATCAAAAGTCTTAGGCTCATTAGGCTTTTCATTAGCATCGAAATACAAATCACTTTCTTCATTTTTAAGTAAAAGCCTGTATTGAGACTCATGCAATTCTAAAACATTTTTTAAATAATGAATATCATAGTCACAAGGAACTAACAAAACCTGATTAGGCTTTATTTTACTAGACTCTAAACCTTCGTTGTAATCAAAAACTCTTTGAGTAGAAGCACCATACATTTCGGCAATTTCAGATAAAGTTTCGCCTTTCTTTACTACGTGAATTATTTCGTAAGAATTATGATGATGAATTCCCGCTTTTTTTTGTGCATATAAATTCAATACCGAGAAACACAAAACCGACAAGAATAGCTTTTTCATTTGGGTTTGTTTTATTTTTAACTTAAAAATTCAAATTTAATAGTAATGGAACTCTATTTTTGATATAGCTTATTTAAGATTTAAACATTCTATACCCATTTTTTCCATACACTTTAAGAAAACGTTTCAATTATGAAAATAAATATTTTTTGCCTTCTTGCATTAATCCTATTATTATTTAACAATATAGCATCATATTCTCAATCAGACACAATTATTAACAATTTGTATGATAAAGTTTTTTACCAAAAGTTAAATGCAGATATTTTCCCTGGTGCTTGGAGAGAAATAAAAAAAGGTGTTGAAACTGCAGAAAAGAATAATTGTGATGTTTATGTTCTTGAACTAAATACTTATGGTGGCGAAGTTTCAACAGCAGATTCTATTAGAACTAAGATTTTAAATGCTAACATTCCAACTATTGTATGGATTAATGATAATGCTGCTTCTGCTGGTGCTTTAATTTCTATTTCTTGTGATAGTATTTATATGGCTAAGAGTGCTAAAATTGGTGCTTCTACTGTTGTAAATAGCCTAACTGGCGAAGGTGCAATAGACAAATATCAATCGTATATGCGTGCCACATTTAGGGCAACTGCCGAGGCAAAGAATAGAAATCCAGATATTGCTGAGGCAATGGTAGATCAAGATGTTGAAGTTGAAGGCATAATTGAAGCTGGAAAAACCTTAACATTTACAACATCAGAAGCTATTAAACACAATTATTGTAATGCCGAAATAAATTCAAGAACTGAATTATTGAAAAGAATAAATGCCGAAAAAGCAGAGGTAGTTATGTATGAAAAAAGCACCTTAGATAGCTTAATAGGATGGTTAATGAAACCTGCAATTTCTGGAATGTTAATTACAATTATTTTAGGAGGAATTTATTTAGAATTAAAAACTCCTGGAATTGGCGTAGGAACTCTATTTGCCGTTTGTGGTGCCGTTTTGTATTTTGCTCCTTATTACTTAGAGGGTTTGGCTGAAAATTGGGAAATTTTAATATTTTTTATCGGCGTTTTGTTACTCATTGTTGAGATTTTTCTAATTCCTGGTTTTGGAATTTTTGGTGTTGCAGGTATTACGCTTATTGTTGGAAGTCTAACTTTTGCTATGTTAGATAATGATTTCTTTGACCTTACAAATGTTGCAGATGGGAAATTTTCAAGTTCTCTATTTACGGTTTTGGTTTCAACATTACTTTCAATGGTTTTACTTATACTTTTAGGTGGAACTATATTAAAATCAAACGCATTTAAACGCTTTGAACTTTCTGAAGTGCAAGATTCTAACGAAGGCTATACGGTTGCAGTAAAGGAAGAAGCCGCCTTAGTTGGAGAAACGGCTATTGCAATCACAGACTTACGCATTTCAGGAAGAGTAAAGGTAAAAAATAAAATATTTGATGTTATTACTACTGGCGAATACATTGAAGAAGGCACTGAAGTAGTTTTAGAAAAATATCAGGGTAGATATTTTATTGTTTCTAAAAAAGCATAATAGTCTATAATCCAAGTTGCGATGTACGAAAGTATATTTTTTAAACATACCCTTTTTTTGTAGTGATGGAATCGGCAGTCGCACTGTTATCGCATCACCGGACACGATAAATCGCTGTCCGTACAAATACACCGCAACTTGAGTTATATAGAAATATCCACTTTAAATTTTGAAAAAAGGTAAAGTGGATATTTTGGAGATAAAGTTTTATGTTTTCTGCTTCTTCTTTTTGGCAGCTGGAAACAATACATTATTTAAAATAAGTCTATATCCTGGCGAATTAGGATGAAGGTTTAAATCAGTTTCTGGTTCACCAACATAATGTCTGTAATCTTCAGGATCGTGACCACCATAGAAAGTCCAAAAACCTAAGCCATAAGTATTATGAATATAACGAGCTTCGCCACTTGCTTTAGTTTCTCCTAAAATTAAAACGTCCGATTTAATCATACTTTTCCTAAATGAAGTAGTTTGCCCCATAAAACCAGTAACAGCTCTTTCATGGCATTGTGTAAGCATAGTTGGAACAGGATCCCATTTTGCTGAAAAATCAAATAAAGTAAAGAAATCTAATTCTGGTGGAATTTTTCTAATGGTACTCATATCTAAATCAGAAAATTCGTAAACCATTGGATCTTTTATTAATTTAAAATCTTTGAATGCAAAAGTTTTAGAAAAGTCTAATTGATTATCAATTCCTTTGGTAATTCCATCGCCATCAAAAACATATTCACAAGCATCTAAACCTTCAGCAGCTAAAGCAATATCATAAGTATCGGTAGCCGAACACATAGCAAACATAAAGCCTCCACCTACTACGTAATCACGAATTTTGTGTACAACTGCCAGTTTCATTTGCGAAACCTTATTAAATCCAAAGCTTTTTGCCTTTTCCTCCTCGTACTTTACTTGATCTTGATACCATTGTTTTGAACGATAGCTTCTGTAAAATTTACCATATTGACCTGTAAAATCTTCATGGTGTAAGTGTAACCAATCGTATTCTGCTAATTTATCTTCTAATACTTCTTCATCATAAATTTTATCGAAAGGAATTTCTGCATATTCCAAAGCTAAGGTTACTGCATCATCCCAAGGCAAATCGGGATGGCGTGGCTTATTACTAGGCGTATAAACAGCTACTTTCGGTGCTTTTTCCAATTTTACTAAATCCATATTTACTTCTGGACTTGCAATTTCCATAAGTACAGAACTGTATTTAACATCGGGTAAAATTTCGTAGCTAACTCCTCTAATTTTACATTCTCTTTCAATTGGCTGTAAATAGGGCATTGCAAAACTTCCTCCTTTGTAGTTTAGCAACCAATCAACTTCCCCTCCTTCTTCCAATACCCAAAAAGCAATTCCATAAGCTTTTAAGTGGTTTGATTGGTCTTCATCCATATTTATTAAAAGCATTGAAGCATTTATATTACAGAATGAAAAGAGAATTATTATTAGACAAAATATTTTTTTCATAAATACCAGATTGAACATTACTTTTCTGAAAACAATTTTCCTTGCTCAAATATGACACATAGTTTTCTAAAAAGTAAAGAAAAAACAATAAAAAAACCCTAAGAATTACATCCTTAGGGTTTTACATTAGAAATTTTAAACTAATTTAAGAATTAGGGTAACTGAATACTTAAATCACCAACTTTACTTCTATTAATATTCCAAGCATTAAAATCTTGATTATTTGACACACCATTAGCATCAACATCCCAAAACATATAAGCATTTATGGTAGCTGCATTTAGTTTCCAAAGGTTAAAGTCTTGATTATTAATTATACCATTATTATCATAATCACCGCCATAAAGTGCATAAACACTTGAAACTAATTTTGTTTGCTGTACACCTTCCGCCATAGTTTGCGAACTTGTCATATCATAAATTGAAGTTGTAGGCACATCAACATCTGAAGAAGTTAATACTCCTAAATGACTTTTATGATAAAAAGCAAAACGATAACGAACAGAAGAATCTAAAGTAGAGAAATTAACCCCAGTAGTTCCATCAATATCCATTAATGTTCCATCTTTAAGTAAGAAGCAAGCTCTGCTTTCAATTACTGTACTGAAATTATCTTTATCTCTTGCTTGTACTAAAATCCAATCAACAATATCGGCACTTGGAATTGCTAGAACTGATTCTGAACCTAAATAATTATATGGTGCTGTGCTAAAAGGTTGAGTAAGAGGTATTAAATTACTTGAGTTTAATGTTGTAACCATTTCTCCAGTTCCAGCATCATAAGGTCCTTCTAAGAATAACTTGAATTGAACGTTTGCAGTACAACCACCAAAACAATAATCTTCACAAAGTTCAGGAGCTCCACCATTAATCCAATCTTGTAATATCTGTAATTCTGTTGCATCAAATGCTCCCCCAACATAACCATTCATTGCAGGTACATTATCTGTTCCACAACTTGCTCCCATTGTAATAATATCAACTATTTTAGTTCCTAAAGTTAAGTCATTGCATTGGTTTCCACCAGCAACATAAGAAGCATAAGAAGTTAAATCTAAGCCCATAGTTGGCGAAGCACCACCATGGCAACCTGTACAACCATTATCAACAAATAAAGTCATTACATCTTCCCAACCTAAAGCTCCATTATCACACCGGTCATCGCTATTACTTACATAGCCAACTGGTTGTTCACATTGCTCTATCATAACCATTTGGTTGCCTAATCCGTCATTATCGGCATCTTCATACCAAGTATTAGAACAATTAATTTTAAACTGAACTTCTGCTAAAGAAGCGCATGTATTTCCATCGTGGTTATTTAAAATGGTAATTAAAATCTTATTTACAGAAACACCACCAAAAATTGGTCCTAAAAACCCCTGATAACTTGAAGTTTCAGGTGCTTGTGGGAATGTGTAATTACCTAATTCTGTCCAAGTTGTTCCATCAGCTGAATAATCTACAACAACATCTCTTGCTCCCCAACCACTTTCTCCTGTTCTATTAGCATTCCAAACATAAGAAGTGTCAATACTCTGATTTTCATGAAACTCATATAAAATCCAATGTGAAACACCACGTGCTGGATTAGGATTGGTACTTGTTGAGCAAGACACCCAACTTTCGTTCCAGTAATTGCCATTATCTACACATTGAGCATTGGCAAATAAAACACCAATAGTCAAACTTAGTATGATTGTATATAATTTATTCATTAATGCAATTTTTTGACTGTTAAATATAATAAATTTCTTAGACAAAAAGTCCCAAAGGTCCAGTTGTTCCACTTGGTGTCCAAAAATTATTTATGTTTGGTAAAATTTGGTTCAAATCTGATGAAGAAGCACCAAACCAAAGTGCTAAATCAGCAAAGTATTCATCGCAAGAGGTTGTTGGAATTATTCTTCCACCATTTCCAGTTTCTAAAGAATTCCCTTCAAATAAATCAGGATAAGCTCCGTAAATTTTCTTTCCAGTTATGCTTCCACCAAAAGCAAAAGCGTGTCCGCCCCAAGCATGATCTGAACCATCACCATTGGATACTAATTTGCGGGCAAAATCTGACATAGTAAAACCAACTACATCATTTTCAACACCTAATTCTACCATACAATTATAAAAAGCTCCAACTGCTTCATCCAATTCTTGCATTAGTTCTGCATGTTCCAAAATCATGTTATTATGTGTATCATAGCCGCCCATACTTACAAAAAATGTTTGATTAGAAACATTCAAAGCTCCACGAGCAGCAATAGTTTTAGCTACCATTTCCAAGCGTTCTCCTGTTTGTGTATCAGGGAAAACGGTTGTAAATGGTGTTCCACTTGCTATTGCTGAGCCAAATTGAATGGAATTTCCGTTTGCTCCTCGCACAGAACCAGCATAGGCTTGTTCTAAAATATTTACATAAGTATCATCTAAAATATTATCAAGCGTTTGACGCTTCATTGTATTGTAAAAGTTATTGTTTGTAGCTCCATTAATTTGTACACTACCAGTACCACTTCTTTCAATTGCATACTCACGAACAGTTGCCCCTTGTTGAAATACATTTATTCCATTTAAGGAAATATTCATTGAAATATCTTGATTGGCATTATTAGTGTGCATTATATCTGCTAACCTTCCTCCCCACCCTAAGGCATCTCTATCTTGTGGCACTGAAGTTTGCCAATGTGTTCTTTGGTCTGAATGTGAGAATAAACCCAATGGTAAATTTTGATCGGCATTAAAACTGGCAACTGTAGTAGGTTGAACCAATGCACCTACATTTGCTATAAAAGCTAAATTTCCAGCTTCAAACATTGATTGCACATTTGTCATACTTGGATGAAGCCCATAATCTTTCCCATCAGCAACCAAAGGATTTATTGGTAAAATATCTGCTTGTGGAATTGCCATATTGGTTCTTCTTTCAGCATATTCTGTATATTCTGATGTACCTCTAGGAATAAGCATATTATAACTGTCGTTTCCTCCCGAAAGCATAATACAAACCAATGCCTTGTAACCATTTGAAGCTGTAGTTGAATATGCTGGTCGGTTGGCAACTGCCGCTGCATTTACTAAACCTAAATTGGTTATTCCTGATAATAAAGGTGTTACACTTAAAGAGGCACATCCTAATCCTGCTAACTTACCTAAAAAATCTCTCCTATTGTGTTTGTGTTTCCCCATTTTATTTTATTAAGAAAAAGGAATAATACAATGTTCATATTCCTATTTTCGTTTTTACAATTAAATTTTACTAACGGAAGTAATTTTCACGCTCAAATATTTTACTTTAAAATAACGTAGCTAGGTGAAATCATTATAAAATATAAAACATCTTCAACTATTTCCTGGTTATCTAAATTTGTTCCATTGGAAATATTTTGATTATAATTATCTAAAATATGTGCTCTAACCGATGCTTGAAGTTGTCCTCTACATAAGTATAAATCTAAATGATCAATTAAAGCCGTTATTCCATTATTTGCATACAATGTTGTTAAAGGAGTAAAATCCAAAGTAGGATAATCAGCTGTGTTATTTACGACTCTTGGATTATCAGGATTATCATTAATACCAGATTTATTTTTAAAAGGACGAACCTTAATCATATCTTCTATCATATTTAGGTAGTGAATACCCGAAGTTGAGTGTAATAATTGAAATTCTGGTGAAACCATATCATTTGGTCCTACAAATTCGCTATCGGCAAAAAATGGAGAGAAAAAGTTAAATACAGTAGGTGAAAAAAGATAGGCTTGTTCTACTTTTCCGTAAATCTCACTGTAATCTCTGAACCAATACCTTCCTGAAGGTGTAGTTATATTCAGAGCTTTAAACAAATTCATCATTCGTTCCATTGGTTGTAATAACTTTCCACCCTTTGGGTCGCTTATGAAAGCACAATCTCTAGCTTCAGGGTCTATAAGTATAGCTCTTACTACAGCTTCCATATTTCCACGAACTCCATTGCCATCATTATTAAATGCCGAAGCAACTCTGTTTACATACTCAGGTGTAGGGTTTGATTTCACCAATTGTTGAATTAAACGATAACCTATAAAAGGTCCAACATTTGGATGGTTAAACAACCAATCTAAAGTCATATTAACATCTTGCATTCCTGTTTGTCCTGCAGGAATTACTGTTCCATCAGGTAATATTTTTGTTCCTGTATCATGGTAATCTTCGTGCATAAACATTGGCACAGTTAAGTCGTAATGTGAAAAGTTTTTTTGAAATACAAGCGGATTACCTGGTGTGTATTGTGGTTTGAAATCATAATCATAATCACCACCTGAAAAGCCAGTAAAAACTTTTGCTAATTCCTGCACATCTTCAATATCATAAGTAGGAATTGGTTCTCCATTTACATCCAATTTCAAACTACCATCATTATTCAATTCAAATAAGCCAATAGTAAACAACTGCATTACTTCACGAGCATAATTCTCATCTGGCAAAGTTCCTGCAACTGGATCTGCTTTCTCATTTTTGAAATGACTTAGATAAATACCCATTATTGGATGTAAACTTACGTTTTGAAGTAAATCTCTGAAATTGCTAAAAGCTCCATTATACAATACATCGTAATAGCTTGAAATTCCAAATGCTCTATCGCCAATAGTTCCATTTATAGAAACAACAAAAATTTGACTTAATGCAAAAGCCACTTTTTGACGCAAAGCATCATCGTCTGTAAAAGCTTTTTGGTAAAAAACAAAAGGAACATGTTCATCTCTTCTTGCAGAATCTACAGCACCAAGTGTAGTTTGCATCATAGAAAGAATCTCATTGTACATATTCCTAAAAGTCTGTTCATAGTCTGTAGTTATTGGCATTGATATTTGTTGATTCAACCACTCATCTATACCTAAGTTTAAAACATTTTGGATATCTGCTTCATTAGCTCCTAATGTTGCCTGACCTAAAAAGCGAGCTGCACCTGCATAATCTGGTATTAATTCTGTTCCTGATAAAGAGTTTGTTGCATTACCATTTAATTGATTATTACTTGAACTGACAGAAATCCCCACAGACTGCCCAGTACCAAAATATTCGGTATTAGTTTGAGCATTTATTACGAATGAGAAGCAAGAGACAAAAAACAAAATAGATAGAACTCTACTCATTATGTTAAAATTATTTGTAATCATTTGTACGTTTAAAACTACAATTTTGGTTGAAAAAATCTATTACTTTTTTTTGATAAAAGTCAAACAGTACAACTCTTTACATTTTTACTTCAGGATAACATAGTTGGGTGACATCATAGTATAGTAAATTACATCATGTACTATTGTTGTTACTGGAAAATTTGGATTATCGGCTAAGTTTTGAGAAATATTATCTTCAATAAGTGCTTTTGTACTAGCTTGTAATTGCCCTCTGCAAAGCATTAAATCAATGTGATCAATGAGAGCCGTTAATCCTTGTGTATTATAAATATTTATTTCATCTGTAAAATCTAAGTATGGTGCATCACCCAAGTTTTGAGCAATATTGTTATTTTGATTTATTCCTGTAAGGTTAATATTGGGAGCAACCTTCAATCCTGTTTCAATTAAATTCAAATAGTAAATTCCAGAAGTTGAATGAAGCAGTTGCATTTCTGGAGAAACCATATTATTTGGTGCTACAAATTCGCCTTCAGCATAAAAAGGGGAAAAGAAATTAAATACTGAAGGAGCAAATAAAAATGCTTGTTCAATATAGTTATAAACAGTTCCCGAATCTGAAAACCAATATTTACCTGAAGGAGAAGTAATATCAAATGCTTTGTATAATTGCATTATTCTTTCTAAAGGTTGCAACATTTTACCAGCTTTTGGATCATTAATCCATTCACAATCTCTTGCTTCTGGATCTGTTAAAATGGCTCTATAAACTGCCTCCATATTTCCACGAACTCCGTTTCCATCGTTATTAAATGCTGAAGCTACTCGGTTTACATATTCTGGTGTAGGATTTGATTTAACTAATTGTTGAATTAAGCGGTAACCAATAAAAGGTCCAACATTTGGATGATTGTACAACCAATCAATAGCATCATTAATATCTTGCATTCCTGTTTGGTTGGCAGGAATAATTGTACCATCGGGCAAAGTTTTTGCTGAAGTTTCGTGTTTATCTTCATACATTATCATTGGAACGCTATAATCGAAAAAATTTCCATTAGAGCCAAAATACAATGTTTGCCCTACGGTTTGTGGATAATATGTTGTATCAAAAGCACCACCAGATAAACCAGTAAAAACTTTTGCCAATTCTTGTATATCTTCAATATCATAGGTTGGAATTGCTTCTCCGTTGGCATCTAACTTGAGTGTTCCATCATTATTTAATTCAAACAAACCAATAGAAAACAACTGCATAATTTCACGTGCATAATTTTCATCGGGTAAGGTTCCTTCAACTGGGTCAGCTTTCTGGTTTTTCATGTGACTTAAATAACCTCCCATTGCTGGATTCAAAGAAATATTATATAATAAATCTCTGTAATTACCAAAAGCTCCTTCGTACAATACATCGTAATAATTTATATACCCGTGTGCAAAGTTATTTGCACCTCCATTATATGAAATAACAAAAATTTGGCTTAACGCAAAAGCAACTCTTTGTCTAAAATCATCTTCTTCAGTTAATGCTTTATCATAGAATGCCATAGGAATTAATACGTTCTTTCTATCATAATTTGCATTCCCTGCACCAAAAATTGCTTCCATATTATTGATAACTTCAAGAAATATTTCACTAACTTTTTGATAATAAGGTGTATATGGTTTCGCTATTTCCTGATTAAGCCAAGCATCAATTCCAATGTCTATTACTTCTTGAATATCTGCATCACTAAAACCTAATTGAGCTTGTGCTAAAAAACGAGCAGCACCAGCATAATCAGGTAACAATTCTGTTCCACTTAAAGTATTGGAAGCTTCTGCATTAGTTTGTGAAGTACTTGAAGATATAGAAACACCAACTTCTTGGCCTGTACCAAAATAGTTGGTATCTGTTTGGGCATTTACAAGACCAAAACTAAAGAAGAGAATTTGAAGAAATATAACCTTATAATGCACTACGATAATTTTCACCTTTAATCAAAACACATAATGCAAAATATATTTCAAATATATATATTTTCAATCCTATCAACCAACAAACTCTATAAATTGACTTAAATCAATTTGGATTAAAATAGCAAAATGCCCTA
>JAHDDA010000351.1 GCA_020629595.1 Chitinophagales bacterium | reverse complement strand
TCTACAAAATCATTGATACTTTCAAAGCGAGTGTATTTTATTTTTTCGAGTTGTTGGGCTACTTTTTTAGCTGTTTCTTCATAGCTTTCTGCGGTGCTTTTTTTAATACTTTGCACCTTATCAAACTCATCAATTGCCGAAGTGGCTGTTTTTTGAATTGCCGAAACGGGCGTTCGTAAATCAAAGGTAGCTTGCTCGCCAATCCAATAATATGAGTCGATAATATCGTTGGCTTTTTTGCTCAAATCGTAGTACAAATCTTCGTAAGTATCTTCTTTGTTTAGCAACGCCAACAAATCATAAGCCTCTGCCATTGCCTTCACAATATCTTTGTTGCCCACCTTGTATAAATAACTGTCTTTATGGTCAGAAGGTGCTTCGGCTGATGTGGTGTAAGGTGTTTGCCAAATTTGAACAACGTGGTGTTTGGTGCTATCGGCTTCAGTTTTAAAATACACCATTTCTCCATTTGGAAAAAGCGTAAAACCATTGCAAATTACAGGGTTATCAACTTTCTGTTCAATAATATTATACGAAAGCAAAACATACACACTTTGCTCTGGCGAAAAGAAAACATACAAATAATCTTCGCCATTGGGAGAAGCCATTTTTTGTTCAAATTTTAAGCCTTTTAGCTTATTATCGAAAAACTTGTATTGTCCTGTTTGCAAGTAATATCCATCTGAAAAAATCAAACCTTGTTCATCAGGCAACAAAATTGCCGATTCAGACAACGAATCTATGCGTTTGGCTTCTTTTACCTTATCATTATACACAAAGTATCGAAAAGTTTCCTGATAAGGCTTTATTTTTAAGGTAATTAGGTTACCTAAATCGGCATAATGATATTCACCATCGTCTAATTTTTGTTCTTTATGGGCAACTTCTTCTTCATAAATTCCTTTTCCATCATCGGTATTGTCTTCAATTTTAATGGTAATATCGCCACCAACGGCTTCAACAAAAACCCTATCTTTTACCGAAACGTGTGGATGTTTTCCATCTACAAAATCATCACGTTTTAAGCGAGTCCATTTAAAATCGAGTTGGTTTGGAAATTTATATTCGTGGTCGGAGCGATCATCTACATACTGTAAAGTGTTTTCTTTAATTAGCCATTTAAAGGTTTTTATATCGCTTACATTTTTACTAATCTGAAAAACCATATATAAATAGTTGCCAATTTTAGCAAATTTTGTAAATACGGTTTCTCGGTAATACTTGTATAAATTATTGAAAGAAGCAATGAAATCTTTGTCTTTCAGAAAATCGAGTTTTTGCTCTGAGAAACTATCATTTTGGAACAAATAGGCACTAAAAACATCTTCAATTTTTATTTCTGAACGTAAACCAATATGCACATTGTACCCAAAAAGCACCAAATCGCCCAAAGCAAAAATATCACGAGCAATGCAGTTGTTGGAGGTGTTTATCCTGTCTGTTCCCAGCAGTTTTGTTTCAACCGAACCGAATACTTTTTTTCGTTCGTTGTTTAGCTTATTCAACCTATTGCTTAAATCTTGCTGTTGTTTTTGTAAACGTGAACGAATTATGCCGTAGGTATCGCCTTCCAATTGGGTATCTTTTTGCTGGTTTTGTGTATTTGGTGCTTTGTTTACTTCCATTTTTTTGATGGGTATAGGGTAAAGGTAATTGGGTATAGGGGTGCTTAGTTATTGATAATTAGGGTTTCGTAAAATCTACACCAAAGCATTCACATAATCTTGTTCATAATCGTAAATTTTATTGAGTAAACGTTGATGTAGATATTCGTTTTTCCCAACTGAATAATCTGCGATTAGCTTTGCTTCTTCGCAATATTGTTCAATTTTATCTAAAGACCAATGTGCAGGTGGTTCTTGTAAATTGGTAATTCTATCGGCTAATTTTACAATCCCAACTTCAATTGGTAATTCATTAATTCTATTCAAGCTATCTAACATTTTTTTCTGTTTAGAAGCAAGTTTTTCATTTTTTGTTAGTGCTTGAACACCTTTTGCTACTTCTTCGCTAAACTTTGCCTTTATTTCATCAAAATCTGCTAAAGTATCTTCAATGGTATCGTGTAAAATAGCCACTTGAATAGCGTAATCTAAATTGAAATTTTCTTTAAATTTATGTGCCATTATTACTTCCATAACCACATTTGAAATATGTAATAAATAATTGGCTGAAGTGCCAGGCACTTTTTGATTTGAATGATGTATTCCAGCAAACTTCATTGCTTTCTGATAAATTTCTTGGGTCATTTTTGTTGTTTTTTGGTGATTGTAGATTAAGGTTCGTTGCGTTTAGTGATTAGGAATTAGCGTTGAATTTGCAGAACAAAGACGTAGCAATGCTACGCCTCTACTTTTAATATTGAGAGCTAATCACCAATTACTACTAACTATTCACTAGTGATTTCCCAACTAAAAACTCAACACTAAGCACTATGACTTAAAACTATCGCTCGGCATTCCACCCATTCCTAATTGCTTAACCGATTGTAGCATATCTGAAATCGCTGATTTTTCTGCTCCTTGTGTGTTGCTCAACATTTTCATTAAGAAAAGGCTAATACTCATATTTTTC
>JAHDDA010000021.1:14861-16359 GCA_020629595.1 Chitinophagales bacterium | reverse complement strand
GTTTCTTTTTTATCTTCAAAAGTTATAACTAAAGAGTTATCAAAAGTTCTTTTTTCGATAATGCTTATTTCGCTACTTAACACTAATCCTATTTGAGAAACATATTTTAAAAACTGAATAGAACTTTCTTTTACGCCTATTAATCGGCAGTTATCACTTTCGTTTAGATCTGAAAGTAATAATTTTGGCAATACTTTGTACTCACCGTTTTCTTTAGGAATGAATGAGCCATGTGGGTCTTGTTTTGGAAATCCAAGAAATTTATCTAATTCGTTGATTAACTTTTCGGAACGAATGTGTTCTAATTGTTCTGCAACTTCGTGAACTTCTTCCCAATTAAAATTTAAGTGATTGTATAAAAAGGTTTCCCAAAGTCGATGTTTACGTAGAATTTTAAGAGCAATTTTTTCGCCTAGTAAACTTATTTGTAATTTCCCATACTTTTCGTAAACAACTAATTCTTTAGCTTTTAGTTTTTTAAGCATTGCAGTTACTGAAGCTGGTGCAACACGTATATAATCTGCCAAATCTTTGGTTCGGCAGTTTTCATTACCTTGTTCTACTATTAAATGAAAAAGTGCTTTTAAATAGTCTTCTTCGTTTTTGCTAAGTGTCATTAATGGTTTTCAAAGTCTCTGAGAAATTCAATTTTACAACACTTTCCTTTTTGTGTGTAATCTACCTTATTAGCAATGGCATTCATTAACATTAAACCTCTGCCATTTGGTTGTGTAATTCTATTGGGTTGTGTTGGATCAGGGACTTTCATTGGATCAAATCCTTTTCCTTCGTCTTTTATTTCAAAACAAACTTTCCCACAGTTGTGCCTTTGCAACTCAATAGTTACCTTTTTAGAAGGGTCTAATTCATTTCCATGTTTTATTGAGTTGGTAACTGCTTCAGTGAGTACTAAGAGCATATCAGAATATGTGTTCTTACATAGTTTGTGTTGTGTACAAAACTTTTTAAGAAAAGGTTCAACTGAACGAACGTTTTCTATGTTAGAACTAATGTCTAATCTTGAGGGCTTTAAAATGTATTTCGGCATAATCTGGCTTTTGTTTAGTAGAGAGCCGACTTTTAAAATTAACAATGTTTTAAGAAAAATAATTCCCAAACTAGCAATAAAAAGTCAAATTTCTTATAAAATGTTAAAATTGTCAACTATTTTATGCTAATTATTACTGATTTTCTGAAAATACTTCTCTACCAAAGATTTGTAATATGGTTTTAACGAAGGTGGAACAGTTTTATACAATTCAACTTCTGCCTCTCGTTGCTTTAAGTATTCTTCAATTTCTGGCGGAATTTGTTTAGGCTTTTCTTGTGCTTGTCTAGACTCACGTTTTTCTTCTTCTCCACGAGTTTGTTCTGCTTTTTCTGCTTCTAATAATTTTTCCATTATTTGTTGCTGTCTTTTTATAAGCTCGCTAGTAATCTTTTTATTTACAATATCTTCTTCAGATTGTTCCATTTCTTCCATTAGCTTTTCTAAATC
>JAHDDA010000021.1:4798-14761 GCA_020629595.1 Chitinophagales bacterium | reverse complement strand
AATTGCTCATTTAATTGTTTTTGCATTTTACTCATATCAGGTAAACCGCTTCCTTTTCCACCTGGTTTGTTACACGAACCACTACCAGGCATACTGCTCATTGCCTGTTGTTGCATTTGTTGCATAGTTTCACTTAACATTAATGCTAAGTTATTTACACTAGTCATCACATATTGTTGGTTAGCCGTAGCAAAGTCAACTTTTCTATCTTCCAAGTTTTCAATGCTTTCACCAAAGTTTTTCTCAACTACCGAAAGTTCTTTTATTACAAAGCTTTCTATTTGTGGCACTCGTTTACTTAATACTACAATACTGTCTTCAATAATCTTAAAATCGTCTTTTAATTTATACTGGTCTTGAACCAAACTTGTGTAGTTGGCATTACTGGTTGTGGTTGCTTCAAAACCATCCATAACAGTTTCTTGATCCATTGACATATCAATTAAATTTTCTAGTAACTGACGAATGGCTTTTATATCTTCTTCGGCTTGCTCTTGTTGCATTTCATTCATTTGTTGTTGCATTTGAGCTGCCATTTGTTGCATTTTCTGTGCGGCATCTTTTTGTTTGTCACTAGCTTTCTGGCTATCTTGTTTTTCTAATTCATCAGAACTTTGTTCCATATCTTGTTGAACATCTTCGGCATCTTCTTTATTTTTTTCCATATCTTCAGTGTCCTTGCCTAACTCTTCTTGCATTTCTTCTAAGTCTTCAAGGTCTTCTTTCAATTCCTCAAATTCTTTATTTAGTTCTTCCTGCTTTTTCTCTTGTTCCTCTAAATTACCATCATTATCTTGTTCTGTTTCTTCAGCTAAATCTTCTTGCTCTTCAGCCATTTCACGCAATTTATCAATGGTTTCTTCCATTTTTTGCTCCATTTCCATTTGCTTCAAAAGCTCCATCATACGTTCCAATTCTCTTTCTAATTGTTCGGTACTCATTTCCATATCTTCCAGCTTTTCCATCATTTCTTCGTTAGACATTTCTTCCAACATTTCCTCCATTTTTTCGAGCAATTCTTTCATTTCATCACTCATCATTTCTTCCATCAATTCCTCAAGCTGTTCTTTTTTCTCTTGTATATTTTCCGACTCTTGTTTGAATTCTTCTTTAAAGTCGTTGTTTTCTTTAAACTCTTCTTGTAATTGTTCTATTTGTTCTTGAAGATTTTTTTGTTGTTCAATCATCTTCTCAACCTTTTTCTTATCATCCCAATCCATTTCTTTCTTTTGGGTAAGATCCTCTTTTATGTCTTTAATTTTATCTTTTAGTTTTTCAGCTTCTTTCAAGCTCTCTTTCATATCGCTTTTAATAGCTTCATCAGTTTGCTCGGCATTAGCTTCTAATTCGGCAATTGTTTTTAATCTATAATTTAAAGTCTGTGTTCGTGCATTTTTAGAACCATTAACACCGTCATTATCCCAAACTTCAAAATAATAACTCAATTCATCGCCTGGGTTTAATTCTAAATCATTTAAATCCCAATTGTGAATATATCTGTGTGCTACTTTTCCAATACTTTGGCTTACTGGAACTTTTTGAGAACGTTGTGTTCCTTTTTCTGGCTTAATTGTGTAATGGAAAAATAAGTTAGTTAATCCATAATCATCTTGTGCATCGCCTGTAAAATATAATGATTTAACATCAGAAGTATCTTTAATTTCTTGAACTGAAATAGAAGGGAAAGCATCTGGTGTTACCGAAATTGTGTAAGCAATTGAATCAGCCTTATCTAATTTTTCGTTTGAAACATAAATTTTGTAATCATCTGAATTAAAAAATCTTTTAGAAAAATTGAAAAACTCTTCTCCTTTTCTGTTTGTATTTTCCAAAGAATCTGCTTTAGAAAACTTCATCTGAATTTTATCCGTATTTTCGGCAGTAAAATCCCATAAAACTTTTGTTCCTGCTGGAATATTCAAATCTCCTGTATTATTCAAAACTTCATCTTTTCTACCTAAATAATTCGGGTAATCAATTTTTGCAGCAAAACTTAAAATTATAGGTTTTGGAATTATTTTAAGTGTTTCTGTTTCTGAAGGAAATCCATTAGCTTCTACAAAAAAGTCAAGATCTTTTTGCACTCGTTTAAAAGTGTAGGTAAAGTTATTTTTATCAACTTTTGTAAGTTTGTAGGGAAAGTTATTTATATGAACAAATGCCTCGGCAGGTAATTGTTCTCCATCAACGCTTATTTTCAATTTAAAATCATTGAACTGAACTGTTTCTAAATTTTCGTTCTCAATGGTAAACTTAAAAGGAGCTTCCTTTATAAATTCTTTATTATTTTGAATTATACGTTCTGTACTTGAAGGAATTAAATTTGGTGCTCCTATTATAACTCCAATTAACAGCAACAATGGAATAGCCGCATATTTTACGTATTGTTTATTATTTGATAAATCAATGGCATTTGTAAATGGGACTAATTTAATACCATCAATTTTTTGATCAATACTGGCTTCAATTAAACTAGAATCTGAAGATGACTTAGCTTGCTCTCTAAGTTGTAAAATATTAAGCAGTTTATCTTTAACATTAGAAAAATGTTCTCCTATGATTTGGGCAGCTTGTTCGTGGCTTATTGTTTTCCCTAATTTCAAAAATTGAAATAAAGGAACTAAAACCCAAAAAACCAATGAAGCTAAAGAAACACCAATAAAACTAAAGTATAAGACCTTTCTTATATTTTTCGAAAACTCAAAGAAATACTCTAAAAGATTGAAAGCCAAAAATGTTGCTAATACAACACCTAAAAAATATAATAAGCCTTTCAATAATTTATTAATGTAAAACTTACGTATAAACTTATCTAACTTATTTATTAATAAATTGTAATTATTCATTTCTTTATTCGGTTGAAAACAATTTAGGTAGTTTTAACAATACTATAATTTGTATGCCAAAACCTAGCAAATATATTGTAATAGAGCTATCACTTCAATCTCAATTACTTGATTAACATTTAATTAATTCTATTCGTTCAATTTATAATTAATAAATTCACTTGACTAAAATCAATTAACTGAATATCAATATATTTTAACGCTTTAACATAGTGACTTTAAAAACGAAATAAGTCATAAACGATAGCAATTTAATTCTTAACATAAAAGTAAAACAATAATAACTTTTATAGATTTAGATTTGCAGTTTAAAATTTAACATTTAAAAATTTCAATTACCTTCCAATGAAAAAAGTTTTATTAACTTTGGTATTAACCTTCGCTACCCTAATTCTAAATGCACAATATGAATCTGTAGTATATGATGCTACAAATAATAATTTTGATAATGGACAACCACTTCCTGCTGAGCAAAATTTTGCTATTACGGGTGGTATTTCAGCTGATGTTGATTTAGTTGAAGTTGAAATCTACAAAAATGATAAGTTCAACAGTCCTGTTTACAAAGCATCATGGCAAAGAGCCGCTTCTGGAGGAGCTGGAACATTCCAAATTCCTGTAAATCACCGTTTAAGAAGAAATTCAGATTACAGCTTTATTTTCCGTGAGTTTGCAACTGCTTCTGATGAGGAAAAATTAAAAATGAAGCAATCTGTTTTCGCTTCTTTAGATGCTTATGTAGATGGTGTAATGTCTGCAGGCAAGAAAAGCATTAAAGTTGAGAAAAAAACAAATCAAATTGTTGCTGACCTAAATGCTATTATGGATGAAGCAACAAAGTACTATGTATCGAAAGGTGAATTTAATTTTGATGGTTTTTCTAGTGTTATTGATGGGAAAATTGAGCAAATCAAAGGTGGGAAATTACGTCAAGGAGTTTTCAATATTGCCAATGATGATTTCAAAAGTAAAAGAGATGCTAAACAACAATATGGTGAGCAATTAATTGATGAATTGAAAATGGCTATCAAAAACGAAGCTGAACAAGTAATTGATGCAGATTCATATATTGCTGGAACAGTAAACAGAGTTGTTGATTACCCAGTAGAAAAAGCAAAAGCTATTGTAGGCTTACAATTAGGTTATGGTGGCGTTTTCTTAGATGGTGAATTAAAAGATTTTGAATATGCTCGTTCTCCTTATTTAGGTGTATCATTTCCTTTAGCGAATTTAAACTTAGGTCCTAAGTTTTTCCGTAATGCTAATTTAAGTGTTGGTATGTTTTTGAAAAATTTCAAAGATGAAAACGGTGTGAAACAAACTGGTCCAATCATTAAAAAGCCTGTTTATGCAGCTTTAGGTTACAAAGTGTTCAAATTTGTACGTTTAAATGGTGGTGTTGTAATGGTAGGTGAAAGTAATATTGATGGAAGCAATGTTAGCTTTGGAGATGTTAATTTTAAACCATTTGTAGGTTTAAGTGCTGAATTTAGAATTTGGGCAAAATTAGCTCAATAATCAAAGCTCTATTAAGAGTTATTATTAATCACCAATAATATTTACAATAGATAAATATTATTCATTTCTAAATTCAAATAAATAATATATAATGAAAAAATCAATTTTCATAGCTATAATATTGTTCGCTACTTCTTTTAGCACCGAAGCTCAAACAAACGATTTTAAATGGAGATTTGGAGTAAATGCTGGTATGTCAAGTTACATTGGTGACTTGAATACAGACATAAGCGAAAACCACGAAGGAATTGGGGGCTTTTTCGACTTATTAGAGGACAATGAAGAAGTCTTTGAAGATTACTCAAGACATTTTATTGGTCTTGAACTTGAAAGAAGATTAACTCAAAGAATTGGTTTTAGATTAAATGCCAATTATGGTCAAATTGCCTTTACTGACAGATACAGAGGAAACAATCAGTTTGATAGATCTCTGAATTTTCAGACTGATATTTTTGATGCAAATGCTGCATTTAAATTATCGTTATTCAAAAGAAAATCATTTATTAATTTTTATTTAGTAGGTGGTGCAGGTATTACAATGTTTGATGTGTATGCCGATTTACTTGATGAAAATGAGTTGTATTATGATTATTCTTCTAACAATATAGAATTAGATGGAGATTTTGAAACGAATGTTTCAGATTTAAACCTTCAGAAAGACCAAAAACAACTGGTACTTCATATTCCTGCAGGTATTGGTGTGCAATTAAAAGTATTGCCTAGAATTACCGCAAGTTTAGAGTTTGAAAACCGTTTTACTTTTACCGATTACTTGGATAATGTAAGTGATGCAGGTGCTGGTAGAGATTTATCAAACGATCCAATAGCACAAGTTGCATATAATCCAAATGATAATTATGTAAGTGCAAGCAGAGGAAATGTTGATAATGTTCTTTTCGATTCTTATAACGTTTTAAGAGTAGGATTGAGTTACAACTTTTGTAAATCTAAAGCCGCAAAAGCAGCTCAAGCAAAGGTAAAAAAAGCAAAAACTCGTTCACTTAAAAATATCAAAGCTCCAAAATTCAAGAAAGGTAAGTTTAGAGCTCCTAACTTCTTCCCTTCAAAAACGCCATCGGCTTTACATACAGAAAATGATGCATTAATTGATGGTGGAAAATCTTTAGAAGTGGAAGCTTCTGAAGAAATGGAAGGTAAAGTTGTTGTAACTGAAGATGGAACAGAAGTAATTGTAAATGAGGAAGGAGAAATTATTTCTGAAGTTACAGAAGTAGAAGTTGCCGAAGCTCAAGTTTCAGAAGAAACAATGTTAGTTATTGACGAAGCCTTAGCTATAGTTGATGAAACTATTGCTGTAGTTGACCAAACTATTGCAGAACAAGCTGCAATTGAGGAGGAAATTGCTATTTTAGAAAATCAAATTTTAGATTTAGAAACTTCTTTAACTTCTGAAAATGAAGCATCAGACGAAGAAAAAGCTGAGTTAGTTGCTGAAATCGAAAGATTAGAAGCTGATGTAGATGCAGCCTTAAACGAACAAGCTGCATACATAGCAGAAATGGAAGCTGCTCAAGAAGAAGCTATTCAAATGTTAGAAATTGCAAATGCTCAAATTGAGGCGGCAAAAGCTAGTGAAGATGCTACTTTACAAGCAAAGGCTGAAGAAATGGAAGCTGCTATTGAGGCTTTGGAATTAGAAAAAGTTGAGGAAAAAGAGGCTGAGAAAGCTGAAAAGAAAGAGAAGAAAAAGAGAAACAAGAAGAATAAGAAAAAAAACAAGAAAGAAGCTAAAGCTGAAGAAGAAATTATTGAAGTTGAAATGATTGTAGAAGATACAGAAGACAATAAAAAAGATGTTCAGGTTTGGGTTGATGATGAAGGAAACGAATTTGAAAAAGAAGTTCAAGTATTTATAGACGATAATGGCACTACTAAAACCATTGAAAAAGAAGTTATCATAACTAAAGAATTTGATGGCAAAGGAAAAGGTGGAAACGGAGCTATGCGTCAGCAAATGTTTGAAATGCAACAAGAAATTGACAGATTGCGTGCTGAGAAGCAAGAAATGCAAATGAATCAAATTCAGAATGAATTAGATGATATTAAAAATACTTTGAATTTATTACTTCAAGATAGAATAAATGGAAATTCAACTCCAACATCTTGTACTATAAAGTGTGATACGAAATGCGATAAATCATCTTGCGACCCATCATCGAAAGATTGTTGTAAAAGTGGCAATTCAGAATCAGCCGATGGAAAAGAAATGAGAGTTGAAAAAAAAGTAATGATAATTGAAGGAACGGATGACATTGAAAAACTAATGGAAGAAAATCCTGAGTTAAAAGATGTTCTTGAGGGAATCGACATTGAAAAAATGATCGATGAAGAAAAAAAAAATGATGGACTGAAGCAAAATGAGCAAAAAACGCAAATAATTGTTCCAGAAAATCAATCAAACTCAACTAGTGGTGCTACAAACGGCACTACTAGTTCTTCTTCTAAATCAACAACTACTTCAACTAATAATACTGAAAGTAAAACCACAACTCAACCTACTAACACCACTACAAATTCAACTACTCAAAGTACAACAACAACTAATACTGCCACAAATTTCCCTAAAAATTCAACAGGCAGAACCAAATATGATTATACACAAATGGAAGAAATCAAGACTTTTGATTTTACCTCTTTCACTAAAGTAAATTCATATAGTAGCAATAATCCTAAAATAATTGGTTTATTAAGAAATGTAGCCGATGAAGTTAACAGAGTAAATGGCGTAGTTTTAATAAGAGCAAACACAACTGAAGTTGAAAAAAACAAAATGCGTAATGTTATTTTCGATATCAACAAAGATTTGGTTTATTCTTACAATTTAGAGCCATACCAAATTGACTCTTCAATTCATATTGCTGCTGATAATGTACAAAATATTCGTGAAATTTACATAAACGGAAATAAATTAGAATTAGTTATTTTTAGGTAATCTATCACTTAAATTATTGATATGTCAGATCAGTTTACTTTTCTTCCTATTACCAAAATTGAGTGTAAATCATTTAAAGTTGAGGTAAAAGATATTGAAAGTTTTGAAAAATTAATTGCCGTTTTCAAAGCTCAATTAATTTTTGTTGAGTTTGAAGAAACTGATATTAATGATACCGAAAATTTGAGCTTTTCAGAAGATTTACTGAATAAAACAAAGCAATTTGCCAATTCATTTAGTACAGAACTTCCTAGAAACAAGAAAAGTAACTTTTATATTATAGAAAAAGAAACTTGTTATGCTGTTAATGCCAAAGGTTTTCAAACTTTTGAAGAATACCACAAAGCAAAATTATTAGGTTTCGACAATGCAGATGATTACACCGCTTCAGAAGAGTTGAAATTTGAGTCTGCTGAAAATTTTAATGAATTTAGAAATAGTGGTTTTAAAAACAAAGAAACCTTTGAAAATGCAAAAGAGTTAGGTTTTTTAGGTGCTTTTGAAAAACTTAATAAAGACTTAGATACACTAATTCCTGAAGCAAAGCAAAGTGTAAAGTATTTTAAGAATGATGCCGATATTTTTAATCTAGCTCAACAAAAAAATTACAATAATTTTGATATTTATATTGAAGCCGTTAAAAGAGGATTTGCCCAAAATGATGCTTCAGATTTTAAATTAGCTTCTGAAAAGGGTTTTGATACCGCAACTAATTACTATAAAGCAAGAAATAAAGGCTTTGAAACTGCCGAAGAGAGCCAAAAAGCAGAAGCACTTAAATTAGATAACAAGTTTGAGCTTTCAATATTTGAGAACTTAAATACTGTAAAAGAAAATTTCAATTTTAGTTACCACGACCAAGCTCACGTTTATAAAATTTTAAGTGAATTAGAAAATGGAACTACAATTGATTTAAAGAAAATTCACGATATTTTCAATTCAGAAAAAGAAAAATTATCATTTAAAAGTCCCAATAATGCAAAAGGTGCTGAATGGTTAAGTAATTCTTTAAACAAACTTTTAAAAGCCAATTCAATTCCAGAATGGTATAAAATTGGTTTCAAAACAAAAGAAGAATTAAAAACATTCATTATCTCAAATCAACAAATTAATAAAGTTGGAAAATTTGATATTGCCAACGAAACATTTACTAAAAATTAAGAATATTAAATTTTATTTATGAAAAAAATATTGACCATTTTTGTATTATGCTTGTTTACTATTTCTAGTATTTTTGCTCAAGATTCTGACAAGAAATCTGAGAAAAAAGAAAAAAAGGAAAGAAAACCTTTCTACAAAAAGCAAGTAACAAAAAATCCTTCGTTTGAGAACAGAAAGCTAACTTTTTTCATTAATATTAGCCCAACACTTGTTCGCTACAGAGCAAATGATGATGTAATTAATGATGGAGCAGGAAGAAGATTAAGAGCCAATTATGGCATTAATGTAGAATATCATTTAAGCAATAAGTTTTCGGTTATTTCTGGATTAAACTTAGCTGCTGGTGGTGGTAAAATTCGTAATTTTTACGATTTAGCATTTGACCAAAATGGAACAAATACACCAATTACTTTACCAGTTGCTTCAACTGTAAAATACCGTACTCGTGCTTTGCAAATTCCTGCAATTGCTCGTTGGACAACAACAGCTCAAGGTGATAAACAAGATTTTAAAGTTTATGGACAAGCTGGTTTAGGTTTTAACTTTGGTATGAATGCAAAAGCTACTTTATTAAATAAAGATGCTGATATTAAAATTAGAAGAACTGATGTTTCTGAAGATTTTGCTGGATTTGATATGTCATTATTGTTAGGAGCTGGTGTAATTCACGATTATAATGAAAAAATAGATACATTCTTAGGCATAAGTATTGCAAGAGGATTTGTAAATCAATCAAAAAATTTCGATTTAATAAAAAATAGATCATTTTCGGTTGATTGGGGAATTATTTTCTAAGAAGTTGAAAATTAGTTTAACTAAAAAGCGATTAATCAAAAATTTGGTTAATCGCTTTTTTTATGTAAATATTTTAAAATTGTTAAATTCACATTTCTTATTATATAAATAAATATCTTTGAAATTTACAAGAGAAAAGACAACCAATTCAATGAAGTTATTAGTTAATAGCTTACTTTTCATTATAGTTTTGTTTGTGAGTTCAAATTCAATGTTTTCACAAGGATATGATTTTAATGGTCCTTGGAAAGGAGAATTTGGATATGCAACTGTAGGCAAACAACAAGTTTTTGCTGTTGAGATGTTTTTTCACACCGAAGGAAATACCCTTAAAGGAATTGGAACTTCCTACCCTACCGAAAATAACTCTACAAAAATTCAGAATATGAAATGGAAAGTTGATGGCACTTTTGAAGCCAATAGACTTGAATATACTGTTTCTGAAATTGTACAATATGAAGGAAAAAGTAATATGTGCCAGACAAAATGTGTTTATTTTTTAGCCAATAATGGAACAATTTTATCGGGTAATTGCAAACCAACTGGAAAAGGATTTGATAAAGATACTTATGAACTAATTGAAGGAAACAATTGCAAAGACATTAGAATTACCTTAAAACGACAAACACACGCTTCAGAACATATAACACAAGCCGAAATTTATGCTCTAACTGGTCAAAAACCACCTGA
>JAHDDA010000021.1:0-4698 GCA_020629595.1 Chitinophagales bacterium | reverse complement strand
TAAACAAAGAACCTGTTGTTGAGAAAATTGAAGAAATAAAAGAACCAGAAATTATTGAAGAACAAAAGGTTGAAACACCACCTTCCGCTCCACCAGCAACAAGCTCTGGTTCTTCGGGTGGCGGATATACTAATTCCAGTAAGTCTAAAAGAAAATCACCTAGTAAATCAATGAAGAACAGAATACGCAATATCAATAATCTCAAAAATAGAAAACGTAGAGGTTTCGATGATTGTCCGTTTTAAATATTCACACTAAACATAAACAAATAAGCATTTTATTTTTTAGATAAAGAAAAATATAAAATGCAAGGTAAAAATATTTTAGTAGTTGGCGGAAGTTCTGGTATTGGACTTGGATTGGTAAAAGAACTTAGCTCACAATCAGCAAATGTTTATGTAGTTTCTCGTTCTTCTCATCCTCTTTTCGATGAATTAGCCAATGTTTTTTATACTCAAATGGATATAACTGAAGCTGACTTAGACTTTTCGTTTATACCAAAACAACTAGATGGAATTGTTTACTGCCCAGGAACAATAAACTTAAAACCATTTCATAGAATTTCAATTCAAGAATTTAAAAACGATTGGGAAATTAATGTAATGGGTGCAATAAAAACATTACAAGCCAATTTACGACCACTAAAAAATGCTAAAGGTGCAAGTGTTGTATTATTTTCTACGGTTGCCTCTACTTTAGGAATGGGTTTTCATGCCTCAATAGCTACGGCAAAAGCTGGAGTTGAAGGCTTGGCAAAATCATTAGCGGCAGAATGGGCTTTTCAAAAAATAAGAGTTAATGTTATTGCTCCATCAATCACCAATACACCTTTGGCTGAAAACCTTCTTTCAAAACCAGAAAAAAGAGAAGCTTCAGCAAAAAGACACCCACTTCAAAGAATTGGAGAAATTGACGATATGGTAAATGCTACGATGTTTTTACTTTCTGAAAAATCGAATTGGATAACAGGACAAACATTGAATATTGATGGTGGAATGTCAAAAATAAAAATGCTGTAAAATAAAAAATGCGATAGCCTAAACTATCGCACTCTAAAAACATCTACTCCCATTGATTGTAAATATATACATTTTTTTTAATTATGAAAATTAATTTTCTATTTTTTGAAAAATATTTTTTAATTTTTAGAAAAGATTTATTATAAAATTAATTTTATGATTTTCATTCAATAAACTGTTAGTATTCTCATTTTTTTCTTTATTAAATGCTGATATGAAAAATATTAAAGAACATAAATTTAACGGCTTAGAAGAATTAGAAACTTTTAAGATAAAATGTGAATTACCCGTTCAATGGGGCGAAATGGATGCCGCTAATCACGTAAATAATGTTATTTACTTAAAATGGGTTGAATATGCTAGAATCAGATTTTTTGAGTTAACAAATGTTAGTAGTGATTTTACTTCTACTGCTGGACCTATTTTGGCTTGGCAAGATTGTAAATATATTTTTCCTGTTACCTACCCAGATACAATGTTAATTGGCGTTCGTTGTGCTGAATTGTTAGAAGATAGAATAAAATTGGAAACAAAGTTATTTAGCAAAAAACACGAAAGAATAACGGCTGTTTCTTACCAAATTGTAATGGCGTATAACTATCAAACACTCAAAAAAACTGCCATTCCTTTAAGCTGGATTGAGGGCATAAAAAATATTGAGAAGCTCTAAAATAACCTTCAAGCCACAATATTTTTTATGACTTGAAGGTCAATACATCCTTATTCCACTTCCCATTTTTGTTCTGAATTAGCAAAACTATTACTAATTTCTACAATGTATTTTCCAGACTTAATATAATATTTTTCATCATCAGCTTCTTTTAACTTTATCTCATCAGCATCTTTTTTCTTATTTTTATTCAGCCAACGTTCATACTTTTTAACCACTTTTCCCTCAATTTTAAAATCATATTCAGCATAATTTATTCCTTTTTTAGCTTCTGTATCAAATCTTGAAAGTACTATTCCAGATGCTGTTTTTACTGTTACTGTTGTTTTGCTATTTTGCTTGCAATAAAAAGGAAACTTTACAGTTTTATCACTATCACGTGTCCAAATGTTTGACTTTTCACCCAAATTCCAAGGGATTCTTGTTTTATTCAAGCTAAACAAATGAATGGCTTTTTCTATAATCTTATCATTTAAGGCTTGTAATGGCTGAATATTGGCTTTATAAATTGAACGACCATGCGTTCCAACTATTAAATCTTGTGCTTTAGACTGAACAACCACGTCATGAACGGCAACTGCTGGTAGTTCATTATCCATAAGCATAAAACTTTTACCACCATTTATTGAAACATATAATCCATGATCTGTTCCAACATACAAAATATTAGGATTTTTAGGATCGTCTTTAAATACATTTATTGGTTCATTTGGTAAATCTTTACCAATGGCTTCCCAAGTTTTTCCATAATTAGTTGACTTATAGCAATATGCCTTAAAATCATCCCAACGATAGCCATTTAATGAACAGTAAACCGTTGCTTTATCGTGTTGCGAAGCATAAATTTCTGTTACCCATAAATCTTTCGGTATTTCATTATTTATTGCCTGCCAAGTTGTTCCACAATCTTTTGAAACATACATATTTCCATCGTCTGTACCTGCATACAATAAGCCAAATTGCAAAGGCGATTCATTAATTGCCGTAAGTGTTCCGTAAGCAACGTCACCTTTTATGCCGCCATTGGTTAAATCTTCTGAAATAACTTCCCAATCTTTTCCTTGATTTAATGATCTATGCACCTTATTTGAACCAAAGTACAAAATATCTTGGTTGTGTATCGATAAGTGTATAGGCGTTTGCCAGTTAAATCGCAATGGTTTTTCGCCTAAATTGTGCTGTGGTTTTATCAAATCACGCTTTCCTGTTTGCTTGTTAATTCGGTAATACCAACCAAACTGATAACCCGTATAAACAGTATTATTATCTCTTGAATCTATGGCAATTTGCATTCCATCGCCACCCATTAATTCTTTGTACGGATAATGTCCAGAATTTTTCCAACTTTGGCTTGCTTTATACTTTGAAGAACCAACCCAAACACCATTATCTTGCAATCCCCCATAAATATTATAAGGTTCTGCATTATCTACGGCAATGGCATAAAACTGCCCTACTGCTGGATTGTTGCATTTTATCCAACTTTCGCCATCATCATAAGAAATATTAATACCTCCATCGTTTCCTAAAATTATATGCTTATCTCTGTTGGGGTTTAGCCAAAATGCGTGGTGATCTACGTGAACATTAGCTTCGTTTATATTTTCAAAAGTTTTTCCTCCATCATTGGAACGAACAACTGGAACACCTGCAAAGTAAATTTTTTCGGCATTGTGTGGCGATACTCTAATTTGCCCAAAATAATAACCATAGGAATTATATACAAAATCTAAGTAGTCATTATGCGTTTTTTGCCAAGTTTTACCGCCGTCTTCACTTTTATAAATTTCAGCTCCAATTACTGGCGTATCAAAAAGTAGTGAATTGGCATCTTCTAAGTATTCTACTAATGAAACTGGCTTAATTTCATCGGTTTTTACCATATTAATAACCGTTTTTACATCGTATTTTTTAGGAAAACCATTTTCTGCTAAGTAGGTTTTAATTTTCTTTTCATCTAAAGCCAAAAAACTAGCTTTACTCATTTCACGAAGCTCATCTTTTGTTAACTTCTCCTCATCTTTTTCTTCTTTTTCTCTTCTATTATAATTGTCTAAAAGGGCGTATAAAACAGTTTTATCGCCATTGTTAAAAATATCAATTCCAATTCGTCCAGTTCCTTCTCCAGTTGGAAAACCGCTTTCTTTAGTGCTTAAAAGTTGCCACGTTTCACCGCCATCTTCACTTTTATAAATTCCAGAACCCGTTCCAGCTTCTACAAAGTTCCACGCTCGGCGTTCTCTGTGCCAAGTAGTTGCATATAAAATTTCAGGATTATTTTTATCTATAATTAAATCAACTGCCCCACTATTTTCATTTACAAACAATGTTTGTTTCCAAGTTTTCCCACCATCGGTTGTTTTGTAAACTCCACGTTCTTTGTTGGGCGAATAAAGATGACCTAAAACTGCCACCCAAGCAGTATTTTTATCTTTCGGATGTAAAACAATTCGCCCAATATGATGACTTTCTCCTAAGCCAATGTGTTCCCAATCTTTACCGCCATTGGTGCTTTTGTACATTCCTACACCAGCATAAGATGAACGACTTGAATTAACCTCGCCTGTTCCTACCCAAACAATGCTATCTTGCCAATTTACAGCAATATCGCCTATGGTCATTACCGCTTCCTTATCAAATAAAGGCTTAAAACTTGTTCCATTATTATGAGTTTGCCACAAACCACCAGAAGCATAAGCAACATAAAAATGACTTGGATCTTTTTCATTTACGGCAACATCAACCACTCGCCCACTCATTACCGTTGGTCCTACAGATTCAAATTCAATATTATTTATAATTGAATTTTCTTTTAGTTTTTGCCTTTGCTCAAAAGCATCTAAACGTTCTTGAAAAGGTGTAAATTTTACGGGGTTTTTATAATTTTTTTCTTCTACATTTTTTTGGGAAAATAGTAAATTTGAGGTAACAAGAAGTAAGAATAAACTGAATAAAGTATTTTTCATTTGCTTGGAATTTTTAGCTAAAATATAATGAAAAATTGACCTT
>JAHDDA010000350.1 GCA_020629595.1 Chitinophagales bacterium | reverse complement strand
ATAGTTCAATTAGGGGCATTGGTACGCGATAAAGTAAACGTAACAAAAATGGACGATAAACCTCAGTTGTCTATTGAAACCGAGAAAAGTATTAGGGATTTTTATTTTGCTGATATTGAAAAATTAGAAAAACTAATAAATAGAGATTTAACCGCTTGGAAAAATAATTAAAATATTAACTTTACTTGTGGGTAAGTTTTAAAACAATGAGTAAAGTAAAAGCATTTTGTGGATTAATACGTTGGGCAAACTTGCTTTACATTGTTTTAACTCAGTTATTAATTTTTTTCTGTCTAAACGAAATTAAAGAACACAAATATTCTGGAGTTTTAGATATTTTATTGCTTCTAATTATATCTTCTGTATGTTTAGCCGCAGCAGGCTACATTATAAATGACTATTTTGATGTTAAAGCCGATGAAATTAATAAACCCAACAAAATTTATGTAAACAGAGTTTTTAAACGCCGTACGCTTATGATTTGGCATATTTTGCTAAATCTTATAGGAATTTCACTTGGTTTTTATATTGCCCACCTAGTAGGAAACCTCTACTTAGGTTTTATCCATATAATAATCTGGTTTTTACTTTGGTATTATTCTGTTTCTTTAAAACGAAAACCATTTATAGGAAATCTAGTAGTTTCGGTAATCACAGCACTTGTGGTATTGGTTGTATATTGGTTTTTACCTTTTGTGCCTTTTCAAACAAACTTTTTATTGGGTTATGCCTTATTTGCCTTTTTGGTAAACCTTCAGCGTGAAATTGTTAAAGACCTAGAAGATATTGAAGGAGATAAATTAATTGACTGTAAAACCTTGCCTATAATTTGGGGCATAAAAAAAACCAAACATATTGCTATTACTGTGAATTTAATTACATTTTGTTTCTTGCTATTTTTTATGTTTTACCAAAAAGAATACATCTTTTTACGTCTAAGTGTATTATTTACAATTACCTTCATTCAAATTCCGTTACTTTATATAATTACACGTCTTAAAAAAGCCGATACTTCACAACACTTTAAAAAAATTAGTAATTATTTAAAGTTAATAATGTTAGCAGGGATATTACTTTTAGTTGTTTTAAAAGTCGAAGGAACGGTCTAAGAATATAAGAAAAAGTAACCAATGAAAAATTTATTAAAAATCGTTTTTGTACTATTTAGTTTATTCATTGTAAATGAAAATATAAATGCACAAACTAGAGTTCCAAACGGAAATCCTAATACAGATAATAGTACAAACAGACCAATTGAAAACCAATCTATTTTTAGGGAAAGAACCACAAAAAATGGCTTAAAAATACGTCCAATTCTTATCCCATACATTGGTGGTGGGGCAAGTTCAACTAATGGATTTACCAATATTTTAATAAATATAAATCCAATGGGAGGCGTTGCAATAAATAATAAATTTAGAATAGCGGCAGGTCCTATTTTTGAATATGCCAACCTAGCTACTGCCATAAATACTAATGGAAACGTACTAACAAGTGCAAAGTTTAGAACTCTCGGAGCAAATATTTTTGCCCAATATAATATTTTAAACTTAGACGATCTTTTAGGGAAAGGAAGTAGAGGAACACGAATTTTTCTACACGGAGAATATGCTGTAAGAAATGCAAAAGACTTGAACACAGAAGTTTCAAGAGTAATTAATTCCTTACCAATAGGAGCAGGATTTACGCAACCAATTACTAATAGAACATCCTTTCAGGGAATAGTTTTATACAATCCACTTGATGCTTCACTTTATGAAAACTCTGGCTTAACTTACCGATTTGGAATAGGCGTTGGCTTTTAATTATAAAGATTATAATCTATGAGTTTTTTTGAAGCTCTAGTATTTGATATTTTTTCAAAAGAAGATTTAGTGCATTTTTCCCTCTTTGGTTATGTTTAATAATTAAAAATGCCCTAATAAAAATTGATATAAAGAAAAAGCCAATAATGCCTATCGTTTGAATGTTGTAAGTTGGGGAAATTACAATAAAAAATATGCTTATTGCAATTAATAATGCAATTTGAAAAAAAGCATAAACTGGTGTCTTTAGCTTTGCTGAAACAAGCTTGTTGGTTAAAGAAAATTTAATTTTATAAATCGGAATTTTAAAAAATAAATACTTCAGAGGATTCGTAAACATTAAATCATTTGATAAAGATTCTGCCTCAATAGAAGTATAATTAACTTTACTTATTTTTACCGAATGTGTATTTTTTATCACTTTTTTCATTTCGGTAATGAAAACTTGCCTTTGGTAATTGGTTTTTATTTGTTTCACTTTGTAGAAATATAAATTTGATGGATAACCCAATTAATGAAACAAAATATTTTGAAGAAAAACTCCCTAACTACTTTAAAATTTTTGCATTTTCATTTTTTTTTCCAATGATAGTAGCGGTTTTTGACAAAGTAAAAATATCATTTTTCTTTTAATAGACTTTAAAACGATTTTTTATTTCGCATAATACTTATACTGTACAGACGTAGCATTGCTACGTCTCTAACAAAAAAACGTTTTAAACTTTAATTGTTACATTCTTATTTCCATTTAGTAAATATATCATTCCTGTAAATCTCGTATTTATATATTTTCTTCTAATAAGTT